>CAISKH010000198.1 GCA_903885865.1 uncultured Mucilaginibacter sp. | reverse complement strand
TGTAACGATGGCATTGCTGCGAAAACATTCGACCCTTTCTCATAAATAGATTGAAAAATATGGACATTAAAGTAATGATCGAACCGTGACAGGCCGCCGGTGTTGCCGGGTGTTGCGGCATGAAAAATAAAACCATGCTGCTGTACATACCAGGGCGGTGCGGCGGGGTAGGTGTAATACACAACAAAGCCCAGCAGGTTAACCACTAAAAAGGTTAAGGCGAAAGAGAGAAACTCGCGCCTGTTTCTAAAAAAAAGGAGAGCGGCAAAACTAAGCGGAACGGGTATCCAGCATATATAAAACAGGCCCGAAATAATGTCTAAGAGAGTAGTAGCCTTAATGTTCCAATACTCATTTTGGGTTAATACCCGGCCGTTATAGTTTATCCCGAATAAGTGCTTTTCATAATTATACAAGTCGGCGATATGTACCTGGCTAACCGTATAATTCGGTATAGCCTTCATATAATCGAATATGACCCAATAAACAATAAAAACAGAAAAGCCCACAATAAATTTCCGGGTGATAGCGGAAAGATAAAACATAGTATTAAAAGCAATGAGTAACACAAGCTGATCTGCCTTAAAGCCGATCACCAATGACGAAACCAGTAAATATGCTATGGAAAGGAGCGAAACAGTTAGTATAGATCTGGCGTTTACTACAGGGCCCTGGTTAACAACACCATTCATTCTATTTTTTTGTAAAGTCTGAGCGGAAAATCTTGTCCCAAAGGGGAGAGCTCACACCATATCCCCTGGCAGGATCCTGGTAGTGGTGCAGCATGTGGTGCTGTTTTATTTTTTTCCAAATACTGCCTTTGAAGTTGAAATGGTGAATAGCATAGTGCGTTTCATCATAAAACAGGTAGCCTAACAAAAAAGCCGGAAAAAAGCCATATATATAATTTACAGGTAAAATAGCATTAAATAAAAAATAGAAACAGGTTGCCAACGGGATGCTTACCGATGGTGGGAGTACCAAACGTTTGGCATCGCTTGGGTAGTCATGATGAACGCCATGAAAAATAAAATGCAGCCTTAATGCCCAGGGCTTATCGGGTGGCATATAATGAAATAAAAAGCGGTGCATAACATATTCCACCAGTGTCCATATAAAAAGGCCCAGTGCAAACATTTCAAAAAAAGTAACTATACCTATGTTTTTTTCAAATGCTTCATATATAAAATAACCAATAACCGGTACAAAAATAAAAACCGGCACCAAAAAATGAACCTTTGATAAGGCTTCTAAAAGATCACTTTTAAACATCCTTACCGATTCCTGCGAGTTTGATATATAATTCTTTGCCATAGTATATCAGGGTTTAAAACGTTGTACGAGTTCTTTGCCTGTTAATGGATCGGTACCTTTAAATTCTACGTAAACAATATTCGGGAGCCAAAATGTACCGCCTTCAATATTAATAAAAATACGGTTTAGCATCATTTGTTTTTGTTCAACCGTTGCGAATATATGATATTTTCCATCGTTTGCCTTCATCAAAAGCAAGGGAAATTTCTTGTATGATACAAATCTGACATCATAACGTTCGTTACTTAGTTTTTTGGTTATTATACCGTATGCAAATTTACGCTGAACATAATTTAGTTCTTCTCTTTGCCCGCCCACAGCATATTTTAACCAATATACATTTATTGGATTCTCTTCATCTACCTGGCCATTCCTGGCATTTAATTCATAAATTATGGTGTTGGTATTAGGGGTGCGCTGTATGTAAAACAGCCTGTTTGCATTATCGGGAGGTACAGGGTATTTATCTTCTGCTGCTACAAGCCTTGTTAATACCGGTTTATAGATAAATTTATCAGGTGTTTTATTTATGGATAAGTAAGAGCAAAAAAACGATGCCAGCAGTATAAAAAGTAATCTCATTTAATGTATAATATTAATTTTCTTGTTGTTTTGAAAAGGTTTTTTTGGCGTCGGTTAACCGTTTAAATGCGGTTATATTTGTTAATACAGCAAGAATGGTAATGGGGATGGTAAATATCGACATCGTTTCAAAAACATGATACCTTATTCCCGGAACATACAATTTATAATTACCCCCAATATATAATGAGCTTACGCCGCATATTATGGCACACAAACCAATAGTTACCACACGTTCGGGCCGTTGCATTAAACCGCCCTTACATTCAATGCCTAAGCTCTCGGCACGGGCCCTAACATAACTAACCATCATTGAACCTATTAGCGCCATGAAAGCAAAAATAGAGCTTAAAAAATAATGATGCGCCACCAGGTAATAGCATATACCAAAAAACATGATCAGTTCGCTATACCTGTCTAATACCGAATCATATAATGCGCCAAATGTTGATTTCATGTTTCCCAGCCGGGCCACCTGCCCGTCAAGCATATCAAATAAGCCCGCGAATAAAATTAAGCCGCCCGCCCATCCTATATAAGTAAGATCGCCGCGGTTACCCGCCTCGCCGCCTATGATAAATATTACAGCTACACCAATATTTAATACAAAGCCAATAGTAGTAACAATATTAGGTGTAAGGCCAAGTTTTATACAAATTTTTACAACAGGGTCAATAACCTTATAAATACCTGATTGAAGGTTTGTACGTATTGATACTTGTTGTCCCATTTATCTGTAAACAGTTTTTTTATCTGTCGCTAAAAATCAAATTTCACCCTTGCGCGAATACCATATTTTGAAACATCCGGATGATCTAAATAAGTAAACCGCCTTACCAGGTCCACGCGCATAAATTTAAAAATATTTTCTATACCAACGCTGCCTTCAATATAAGGTGTACCTCCTAAAGGATAGGTAATATGTTCGCCGGTGCTGGTAACCGGGAATTGATATAATGATGGATGTAAAGTTGGATTATTTTCATCACTAACCCCGCCATAAATAGCCTTAAACGAGGCTACTTCGCGTAACTTTAGTTTTTTAAACAGCGGCACCCTGTTTAAAAAGTACCCCATAAAATGCTGATCAATATTTATACTTGCATAGCGGTCGCCCACAAACTCTAAAAAGTTCATTAAGTTGTACGAGTATAGGTCGTACGCGTAAGTTTGGTTGGCACGAACTATGGTTAGCAGGGGATAGGGTACCTGCCCAAATATCTGTCCGCCTTCCACGAACATATCTGAATAACCCAGCTGCGACAAATAAACCCTTTTATCAATACGGGCATGCAAGGTTTGATAGCTATATTCTCCGCCAAACACATTTTTTAAACCAACCGCATAATCTATATTAAATACCGGGTATTCACTATGAATAGGTATACGGTAAATTTTACCCTGGTAAAATCCTTCATTAGGTGCATAACGCAAATTTAAAGAAGCTTCTGAAGTGGTAAGGCTATTAATTATACCAGTATTGTTTATAAAATATAATGAGCCCGCCGGCGATTGGGTTAGTTTTTTGAAAGTAAGGCTATAGGAGAAATGGTTATCAAATTCATGAACATAATCAAGCCGGTAATTATCATTATACAGGTATTTATCATTTTCGCCCCGTTTAAAGGATAGTAAAAAGTTGTCCTGCTGAACAAACTGTAAACTGGCGCCCGGTATTTTGGTATCGCGCTGAATGCTGGCCCTCAAATAGTTTTGAGGGAATTTATAGATAGATTTATCATTAAGCGAATAGGTGCCGCTTAAAAAGTATTTCCAACGGTCATCTTTAATACCATAAGCAAGGTAGGTTTCAAAATAGTAGCGTTTACTTAATTCAGGTGTTGTGCGGCCGCCTACCCGCAGTTTTAATCCTTCAATAGGGTTAAAGCTATAAAACGTGTTTGCCGGGCCAACTTCAAATTTATCAAAAGATTTATAACCGGCCAGTAACAGCGTAGCTATATCCAATGTGCGCCTGAAAGAGGGCATATTCCGCAGAATATCGACATTTTTATAAACTTTCGACTCTGCCCGGCTTAATGTATCTAAACGGTTTTCTGCCCAGAACTGTTCGCTCCTGTGTTTTGCTTCATCCGAAACTATGAGGTCGCCGATGCCGGTTTCATACGTAGTATCAGGGCGTTGCCTGTTCACCGCATAACTGCCATAGGCAAGGGTTCGTATACCAAATAAGCCGCCCGCTTTCTTTTTAGTTGTGCCAAAATCGGCCAGTGTGGTGCTTTTGCTTAAATGATAACGTCCATCCGGATTCTGCTCAAAATCCAGGTTAACATTCATTGTTTTTACAAAGTTCAGGTTGATGTTTCTATTAATACCCATACGGGCCTTTTGTACGGCATAATTACTATCAAGCGTAATGTATATTTTGCCTTCAAAAAGCATATCCTGCGTGTTACGCGGGGTAAAACTCAATTCTATAAGTTTGCTTTTATTATCGAGGGTAATCGTATCTGTAATAAAATATTTATAAACATTAGGGCCGCCGTTAGCAATGGGGCTTAAAAAATTATTAGATACCAGGCTGATGTTATTTTCATAAATATCAACTTTTCCATACATGTATTTAAAAAACTGGGTTAGCCCTTCATTATCAATTGAGCCGCCAAAATCTACGCCATTCTGTGCAAGAATTACTGTTCTTTCTTTTTCAGGGTTTTTGCGATAATAATATTGCGACATTTTTTCGTTCAGGTAAATTGGCAATAATGATTTCCCTGGCACAAGGGTACTGTCGCGATTATCCAATACGAATTTATATTTGCGAAAAAACTTTTTGTCGGCCACCTTGGAAGATAAATTGGCTATAGAAAATTGCATTTTATCATATTCCTTATACTCCACATAGGCGTAACTCTCAGGTCGGTTACGTTCTCTGTGGGCAATAACCTGGCGAATCAATTCAACAGCCGGGTTATCTTTATTACGATACCTTGGTTTTTTGCCGGCTTTGATGTCTACCTCGCTAAGCTCCTGGGCTAAGGGCATTAAAGTAATATTAATAACCTGGGTTTGGCCTGGTTTAACGGCAACAACAACGTCCCTGTAACCTAAAAAACTTGCTTTTATCTGGCCGTACGGTTTATCTGAACTGATGGCATATTTACCATCAATATTTGTGGGTGAGGCTATGGTGCTTCCCCCAAAACCAACGGTTACGAACGGTATCGTTTCTTTGGTGCTTCCGTCTGTTACCGTACCGGTAACACGTGTTGCCTGCGCGAATAACGCCGGGGTATAAAAAAATAAGAAAGCTAAAAATGGGAGCTTCCGGAAAAGGTTTTTAAAATCCATGTATTTATCAAATACAAACTTATTTGTGATAACTGTTGCCTCACTATGACCTATTTTTCTACAATAAGTTTAGCAGCTAATAAAATGATGCTGATTAAGCATACAAACAGGTTTGTTAACAGGCATCAAAGGTACTGAAATCTGATAGACTTCTGTGGTCAAAAAGTCAAATAACTGTACACTATTAACATAATTTAACAGGTTTTACTAAATTTTGACATTTAATAAATTAAACCATACAACCATCTGAACTATAAGGTTGGTATATATGCCTGCCAATATATCATCCATCATTACCCCCCATCCGCCGGGAAGGCTTTCTAACCTTCCTATAAGCAGGGGCTTTACAATATCAAAGAACCTGAATAATATAAAGGCTATTAGTATATATTGCCAGGCAACGGGCACAAAAAGCAAGCTAATAAACATGCCGGCCACTTCATCTATCACCACCCGGTTATGGTCTTTCCCCCAAATGGGTTCCACTTTATTGCCGCTCCATATACCCAGCGCAACTACCGCAACAGTAATAAATACGGAATAAAGCTGCGCATGGTTGTTATTAAAAAACAAATACCAGGTTATACAAGCAAAAAAAGCCGCTATCGTTCCAACACCTTTACCTAAGTAACCAATGCCAAAAACCGTAGCGGCCAATTTATGAAACAGCATTATTTTGCTTCAGCTAATTCTTCGTAATAATCAAGGCCCAGGTGGGTTATCAGGTCTTCGCCCATTAAATGGCGCAAGGTGTTTTCTAATTTAATAAGCTGCTTAAATATATCATTTTCTGCAGGTAACCCGGGGGCGGTTTGCGGCGACTTTAAATAAAAAGATAACCACTCTTGTATACCGCTCATATTGGCCCTTTTTGCCATATCGCTAAATAAGGCCAGATCGAGCGCTATAGGGGCAGCTAAAATAGAATCGCGGCATAAAAAGTTTATCTTGATCTGCATTTTATAGCCTAACCAGCCAAAAATGTCGATATTATCCCAGCTCTCCTTATTGTCGCCATGCGGAGGGTAGTAGTTGATACGTATTTTATGGTAAATATTTCCATATAACTCCGGGTTATCTTCGGGCTTAAAAATATCTTCCAATACCCCAAGTTTAGAAACCTCTTTGGTCTTAAAGTTATCAGGGTCGTCTAATACCAAACCATCGCGGTTACCTAAAATATTATCAGAGAACCAGCCGTTAACGCCTAATGCGCGTGCGGCCAATCCGGGGGCAAGTATGGTTTTCATTAAAGTTTGCCCGGTTTTAAAGTCTTTACCAGCAATAGGGGTTTGGGTTAGTTTGGCCAACTCTATCATTGCGGGTATATCAACCGTTAAATTCGGCGCACCATTGGCAAAGGGTATGCCTTGTATTAAAGCAGCATACGCATATATCATGCTTGGCGATATAAGCTTGTTATCCTCCCTTAATCCCTGTTCAAATTTCTCCAGTGTGCTATGGACCTCGGAAGCCTCATAGTATATCTCCGTCGATCCGCACCATATTAAAACTATCCTGTCGCAATTGTTTTTTGCTTTAAAATTTTTAATATCCTCAATTACAGCCTGGGCCAACTCATAGCGGGTACCGGTTTTAACGTGCGTACCGGTCAGGTTTTTAGCGTAGTTTTTATCAAACGCAGCTTTCATAGGAACTACGGCCTCCAGCTCTTTTTTTATGGAAAAAAGTAGGTCTTTTTCCAATACTTTAGCCTTTGAAGCGGCTTCGTAAACGTTATCCTCAAATACATCCCATCCGCCAAAAACAATGTCGTTTAAGTCGGCCAACGGCACAAAATCTCTAATTTTTGGGCGGCGGTTCTCCGTTCTTTTACCCAAACGTATAGTTCCCATTTGTGTAACAGAGCCAAATGGTTTTGATATGCCTTTTCTTACAGCCTCAACCCCGGCAATTAAAGTAGTTGCTACAGCCCCTAATCCCGGTATTAAAATACCCAGTTTCCCTTCAGCTGGTTCTATGTTAGTTTTCATTTTGTAAATTTATAATTATTATATATATTCTATAACCATTCATTTTCCTTATACCATTTAAGCGTTTCGTATAAACCATTGTGCAGGTTATACTGAGGGCAAAACCCTAAACCTCGTTTAGCGTGTTCAATACTGCACGACCAGTTCACAGCGGTAAGTTCGGTCAATTTTTCAAGATTTAAAATAGGGGCCTTATTAGTCAAAGAACCCGCTTTTTCTGATGCTATTGCTATTAATTTTACAAAGTTTACCGGGAGATGAAATTTAACGGTTTTTACCCCCAATATTTTTTTAGCGGCATGGCCCAATTCATACCGGTCGTAAAAGCTATCATCACTCAAGTTATAGGTTTGAGCATCGCCGCTGTATAGCGCCCTTATGCTTGCTTTTGCCAGGTCGGCAACATATATAAAACTTAATTTTTGCTGGCGACGGCCAATATAGGGTTCAATATGTTTGATTAATTGCTTGAAGAAAATAAAAATACCCGTATCACGCGGGCCATAAATGGCGGTTGGCCTTAAAATGGTATAATTTAAATTTGCTATCGCTTTCAATTTTGTTTCGGCCAGTAGTTTACTTTTTCCGTATGCAGTAATGGGGCGGGGGGAAGTTTCTTCGGTGAGTATGCCCGTTAGTGTATCAAGCGGGCCAATGGCCGCGAGGCTGCTTATCAAAACAAACTTTTTAAAATTACTGCCTGATGCCTGCGCCGCCAGGGCCAGGTTCGAGGTGTATTCTGCATTTACAAGGTCATATTCGCTTGTGGATATGGCCCGGGTAATACCGGCAGCATGAATAATATAATCGTACTGTTTCTCTTCCAGGTCTTTTTTTAAGGATGGAAGATCATCAAAGTCGGGGTAAGTGTATTGAATATCAAGGCCTTTTAAATGTGCTATATGGCTGCTTTTTCTAACTGCCGCAAATACCTCCAGGTTATTTTGTAATGCCTCTATAATCAGGTGATATCCAACAAACCCGCTCGCACCGGTTATTAAAACCCGTTCTTTCATATCACTTTCTCATAGATCCGGAAGGTCTTATAGGGGTTGCCTTTTATAGCCAGTATGGCCTTGTTTATCATATCGTTATTTTCCAGTGTCCAACCTGCATCAGCGGTTGTATAGCCTTTTCGCTTATATTCTTTTATTATGGTGCCATATAAACAGGCTTCTATGCCTAATTTACGGTAACCCTCAATTACGCCAAGCGCATATATCCGTATTCCGGTTATTTTGCTTTTATTAAATAATAGCTTGAATATTCCTGTAGGTAACAAACGGCCCCGTTTTATAGTTTTAAATATCTCATTATAATCAGGCAAGGCTATGCCGAAGCCCACAATTTTACCTTCCTGCTCAGTAATCAAACAAAAATCGGGGTCGAGTATCAATTTCAGGTCATTAGCTAAATAATTAAACTCCTCGTCGGTTAATGGTACAAACCCTGTATTTTTATCCCAGGCGTTGTTATAAACTTCACGAAGGTTAATTGTTTCCTGCTTGAAGTTCTTCAAATTTACTTTACGAATAATGATGTTGCTTCTTTTCAAACGTTCCTGCAGGGCATCTAATAACTTTACAGATTTATCGTCATAAGCCTGTCCTTTCCAGTTCCAGGCTATCAGGTCTATTTGTTTGGCGAAACCAAAATTTTCTATCAGGTTAGCGTAATATGGTGCATTGTAAGTGAACATTAAAACGGGTGGGCTATCAAAACCTTTGATCAGCAACCCGCAGGCTTCATTGGTTGAAAAGTTAACCGGACCGATAAATTTTTCGGTTACTCCTTTATTTTTCAACCATTGCGTGGCTTCATTAAAAAGCAGGTTGGCAGTTTCCTGGTCGTTTTTACAGTCGAAAAAGCCAAAAAAACCGTCATTTACATGATTGTATTCGTTATGGCTATTATTTAATATGGCTGCTATACGGCCAACTATTTGATCGTCATCATAGGCTAAAAAACACTGTAATTGGTTGTGTTTATGAAAAGGATGTTTAGTTAACAGGTCCCGTTGGGCTATAAATAGTTCGGGAACATAGTTCGGGTCGTCTTGGTAGAGGTCGTGCGGAAAATCAATAAATGCTGCAAGTTCTTTGGTTGAATTTACGGGTATTATTTTTTTCATTTGACTGAAAGAGGTTTTATTGGCGGTAAATAAAAAATGCGGCTATTAATTTAACAGCCGCATTTTTTTTATTGGTTTTATTATATTCTTTCTTTTACGCCCATAATTACGCCAACATCTTTAAAAGCCCTTGTGATTTTTTCAACAGCTTCTTCTATCTGTGCAAAAGTATGGGTAGCCATTAATGAAAAGCGCAGTAATGATGAATCAGATGGTACGGCGGGCGAAACAACCGGGTTAACAAATACACCCGATGATTGCAGATGCTTGGTAACCAGGAATGTTTTATCATTATCCCTCACATATATAGGCAGTATGGGGCTTTCTGTAGGACCGAGGTCAAAACCCTCATCCAGCAAAAGTTTCATAGCATAATTGGTATTGTCCCAAAGTTTTTGAATACGTTCAGGCTCTGATTCTATAATATCCAACGCGGCAATTACACTGGCCACAGATCCCGGCGTCATGCTCGCGCTAAACATCAATGAACGTGCGCGGTGTTTCATATAATCAATGGTATCGGCATCGCTGGCAATAAACCCGCCTAATGATGCTAACGATTTACTGAAGGTGCCCATTATCAGGTCAACATCATCAGTCAAATTAAAATGCGATGCGGTACCAGCACCTTTATAACCAATAACACCCAGGCTATGCGCGTCATCAACCATAATATTTGCACCATACTGATCGGCTATTTCAACAATTTCAGGCAGTTTAACTATATCGCCTTCCATGCTGAATATCCCATCAACAGCTATCACTTTAACTGCCTCTTCGGGTAGTATGCTTAGTTTCCGCTGCAGATCGTCCATATCGTTATGGGTGTATTTGATCACTTTTGAAAATGACAACCGGCTACCGTCAATTAACGAAGCATGGTCATATTCATCCAATATCAAATAATCGTTACGGCCTGTAATGCATGATAAAACACCCAGGTTTACCTGGAACCCTGTACTAAATAATACAGCGGCTTCTTTGCCAACATACGTAGCTAACCTTTTTTCTAATTCTATATGAATATCAAGTGTACCATTTAAAAATCTTGACCCCGCGCATCCTGTACCATACTTATCAATTGCTTTTTTGGATGCTTCTTTGATCTTTGGGTGATTGGTAAGCCCCAGATAGGAATTTGAACCAAACATTAATACACGTCTGCCATCTATAATAACTTCGGTGTCCTGTCCGGATTCAATAGGCCTAAAATAAGGATACAATCCCTTCTCCCTGATCATTGCTGCATCCTGGAATTGAGCAATCTTCTCATGTAGTTTTTTAACCATGTATTAACCCTGCTTAATTTTTTTGTAAAAATACCATGAATATGCTTATAACCTATATCTGGTATGTAATTTTTTTAAACATTATCTTTTTTTTAAAAAGGCAATGATCTTCTCACTCGGCAAATTAATTAATTTTTTTGTTTATTTCGTGCCTATATTTTTCATTTTTTTCAAAAAACTGCTAAAAACATGGTTATTGATAGGTTTTGTGTAGTATTTAGGTAAAAATGTTGTGCCATATATTTAATTAATTATAAATACCTCATATTCGCATTCCCAACTAATTTAAACTAAAAAAGCGAGGAAAACTGATTGCCTGCTATTTTTGTTTACCAGATCTGACGATCACTCTACCCTATGAAAAAATTGCATTTATTGTTGATAATTAATTTAACATTAATTTTACCTGCTGTTGTTTTTGCCCAAAAT
>CAISKH010000197.1 GCA_903885865.1 uncultured Mucilaginibacter sp. | reverse complement strand
TATCAGGCTATTTTTTCCCTATACCAGGGCAGATGGGAGAACGCTTTATGCTAATACCTTCCATAGGCTGGTGTATTGTTTACGTAAGTATCATCAGTATGATATTTAGATTTTCACAACCAAAGAATCAATCATGGTTAGGTAATATTCCTGGCGGATTTAAGTATTCGTTTGTATTGCTTTTTTGCGTTTACTCGTCTATAACATTTGCCCGAAACTTTGACTGGAAAGATTCAGTTACATTAATGCGTCACGATATAGGTTACGTCAATAATTCAGCGCAGGCGCATAATCTTTTGGCACTAAAGCTGATGAAAAAATCGTACGAAGATCAGGATGCTTCATTGCAATTACAGGAAAGAACTGAAGCCCTTGGGCATTTTAAGAAAGCGGTTGAAATATATCCCGATTTTTATAATGCGAACTATGATATAGCCCGGGTTTCAGGCATATTAAATCAACCCGATAGTACCATTAAATATTTTCAAAGAGCTTTGCAGATTGACTCTACAAACTCTAACCCTGCCATGTTTATCAGTCAGCAACTTATGCAGCAAGGCAAATACAGCGAAGCAATTCCTTACCTTGAATATGTAACCCGCCGCCGCCGAGACACTTATGAACCTTACGATAAACTTAGCTTTGCATACTTCAAAACCGGCGACTATAAAAAATCAATTGCGGTTAACGATTCTGCTATTGCAAGACTTGTCCCTCAGGCTGCACCTTACGTTAACATTGCCCAGGTTTACAAAACACTTAACCAAACCGACACTGCAAGAATTTATCTGCAAAGGGCATTGCAGCTTGCTCCCAATGATCCTGCTATCACTCAAATGCTGATGCAGTTACCAACGAAAAAATAGGAAAGTAAGCAGATTAAGGCCTGACTTATTCCGCTGTTTTAATATCGGGCGGCAGTAACTTATATAACACCGGTGTAACCAAACGGGCAAGCAATGTTGATGAAATCAAGCCCCCAATCAATACCCAGGCAAGCGGAGAATAAAGCGGGTTCCATTCAAGGGCGAGCGGTAAAAGACCTCCGATTGCCGTAAGAGACGTAAGAACGATGGGCACAAAACGCACCTCACCTGCTTCTCGTATGGCAGTTTCAATATCCTTGCCTTGTTTTCGTAGCTGGTTTGTAAAATCAACCAACAGGATAGTATTCTTAACTTCTATGCCCACAAGCGCTATAAGCCCAATTACGGCCACAAAACTTAATGGATAGCCAACAGCAAGTAAAGCACCAATAGCACCAATAATACCTAAAGGCACCACCGACAATACGATTAAAGAACTCTTAAAGCTTTTAAACTCCAATATCAGTACCCCAATAAAGCCAAATACTGTTATCAGAATAATAGTTCCCAAGCCACCAAAACTCTCTTGTTTGCTTTCTACTTCGCCGGCAACTACGTAGCTGTAGCCCTCCTTAAACTTCATTTGCTCCAGTTTCCTTACAATAGCATCATTAACATTGTTAGTTAAGTAGCCTGATTTGATAAACGCTGTTATGACAACATACCGGTTTTTATCATAGTGCTTAATACTGTTGGGCGATGTTTCAAAACTCACATCTGCAATTTCATTAAGGGGCATTGACGTGCCCATAATGTTGTTTACATATAACCGCTTAAACACATCAAATCCCTGCACTTTATCAGTTTTGGGTAATGTTACATGAATATCTTCATCATTATTTACCTGGTTTTGAAAGGTGCCGATATTTAAACCCGCTACAGCAAGGCGTATAGCTTTATTAGCATCAACAATAGAAATACCGAGCATACCGGCCTTCTCCTTGTTGATATGCACCCGCAAACTTGTAGATTGTGTAGCCAGTGGGTTATTGATATAAATTGCACCGGGTGTTGATTTAAAGATATTTTCTACCTGGTACGATAAAACACGTAATG
>CAISKH010000196.1 GCA_903885865.1 uncultured Mucilaginibacter sp. | reverse complement strand
TTTCGCGGGGAAAGGTTTAAGGACCACCCCTCCGACCTGCAGGGTAATAATGACTTGCTGAACATCACACGTCCTGATGTTATTAAAGCCATCCATGCCGAATATTTGGATGCCGGGGCAGATATTATTGAAACCAATACTTTCAGCACACAGGTTATTTCATTAGCCGATTATCATTTAGAAGAATTGGCTTATGAATTAAGCTATGAAGGCGCGCATTTAGCCCGCGAAGTTGCTGATGAATACACTTTAAAAGAACCGCATAAACCACGTTTTGTGGCAGGCGCCGTTGGGCCAACCAACCGTACTGCTTCCTTATCGCCTGATGTGAATGACCCTGGCTATCGTGCCGTTTCTTTTGACGATTTGGCCGAAGCCTATTATACACAGGTACGTGGCCTGGTTGATGGCGGCTCGGATATACTATTGGTTGAAACTATATTTGATACACTAAACGCCAAAGCCGCGCTGTTTGCTATCAACCGCTACAAGGACGAATGCAAAGCAAACGGCAAAGATTACCCCCCCTTTAGGGGGTCGGGGGGCGTAATGATATCCGGAACGATAACCGATGCTTCCGGCCGTACCCTTTCGGGACAAACGGTTGAGGCGTTTTGGAACTCTATACGCCATGCTAATTTATTATCAGTAGGGCTTAACTGCGCGTTGGGTGCCAAAGAAATGCGGCCGCACATACAGGAGCTTTCCGAAAAAGCCGATGTGTTTATTTCGGCCTACCCTAATGCAGGTTTGCCTAATGAGTTTGGCCAGTACGATGAAACCGCGCACGAAACTGCGCACCAGGTTGACGATTTTATGAAAGCCGGGCTGGTAAATATAGTAGGCGGCTGTTGCGGCACCACTCCAGAGCATATTAAATGTATTGCCGAAAAAGCCGCTAAATATTCGCCACGCTTAATACCAGAGGTTGAACCTTTTATGAGGTTAAGCGGCCTTGAAGCCGTTACTATTACCCCCGAAAGCATTTTTGTGAACGTGGGCGAACGCACCAATATTACCGGCTCGCCAAAATTCTCCAAGCTGATATTAGCCGAGAACTACGAGGAGGCCCTAACTGTTGCGCGCCAGCAGGTAGAAGGCGGCGCCCAGGTTATTGATATTAACATGGACGAGGGCATGATCGATTCGGAAGCGGTGATGGTTAAGTTTTTAAACCTGGTAGCGTCTGAGCCTGATATATCAAAACTACCCATCATGATCGATTCGTCAAAATGGACGGTTATTGAGGCGGGTTTAAAATGTATACAGGGCAAGGGTATTGTTAACTCTATTTCCCTGAAAGAAGGTGAAGAAAAGTTTAAAGAATATGCCCGCAAAATATTAAGCTATGGCGCGGCAACCGTGGTAATGGCATTTGATGAGACCGGCCAGGCTGATTCATTAGAACGTCGTAAAGAAATATGCCAGCGGTCATATAACATATTGGTGAATGAAGTGGGGTTCCCCCCTCAGGATATCATCTTCGACCCTAACATTTTAACCGTAGCCACCGGGCTTGAGGAACACAATAACTACGCGGTTGATTTTATTGAAGCCACCCGCTGGATAAAACAAAACCTGCCCTATGCAAAAGTTAGCGGCGGGGTAAGTAATATTTCGTTCTCTTTCAGGGGTAACAATGTGGTGCGCGAGGCTATGCACTCGGCATTCCTGTATCATGCTATAAAAGCAGGGATGGACATGGGTATTGTAAATGCCGGTATGCTGGAAGTTTACCAGGAGATTGATAAAGAGTTATTAGAACTGGTTGAAGATGTATTGCTTAACCGCAGGGACGATGCTACCGAGCGCCTTGTTGAATATGCCGATACGGTAAAAAGCAAAGGCAAGGAGATAGTACGCGACGAAGAATGGCGCAAAGAGCCGGTAGAAAGTCGCTTATCGCACGCGCTGGTAAAGGGTATTATTGAATACCTGGATGATGATGTGGAGGAAGCTCGTCAAAAATATGCCAAACCGCTCGAAGTGATCGAGGGCCCGTTAATGGATGGGATGAATATAGTGGGTGATCTGTTTGGCGCGGGCAAGATGTTTTTACCGCAGGTAGTAAAATCCGCACGGGTAATGAAAAAGGCTGTTGCTTACTTGCTACCATTTATCGAGCTGGAAAAGCAACGGGTTATTGATGCCGGCGAAGACTCGAGCGGAAGCCGGGCCAATGCGGGTAAAATATTAATGGCCACCGTAAAAGGCGATGTGCATGATATTGGTAAAAATATTGTGGGCGTGGTTTTGGCCTGCAATAACTTCGAGGTGATTGATTTGGGGGTGATGGTTCCCGCACAACGTATTATTGAGGAAGCTAAAAAGCAGGAAGTTGATATTATTGGTTTAAGCGGCTTGATAACCCCATCATTGGATGAGATGGTACATTTTGCCAAAGAGATGGAGCGCGAAGGCTTTACTATTCCGTTAATTATTGGCGGGGCAACTACGTCGCGCATACACGCGGCCGTAAAAGTGGCCCCTAATTATTCAGGAGCAGCTATACATGTGCTGGATGCATCGCGCAGCGTTACGGTTTGCAGCAGTTTAATGAACCGCGATACCCGTGATGGCTATATACAGGGCATAAAGGATGAATACGAAAAAGCAAGAGAAGCACATGCCAATAAAAAATCGGATAAACGTTTTGTAACGCTGGAGCAGGCACGTGCCGACAAATTCCAAATAGACCTGGATAAAGTTGCGCCCAAACCTGCCTTTACCGGTACTAAGGTTTTTGAAGCCTACCCACTGGCAGAGTTAGTACCTTATATTGACTGGACACCTTTTTTCCATACCTGGGAACTACGCGGCAGCTATCCCAAAATATTTGATGATAAGTTTGTGGGTGTTGAGGCTAAGAAACTATACGATGATGCCCAAAAGCTGTTAAAAGAAATAGTAGA
>CAISKH010000195.1 GCA_903885865.1 uncultured Mucilaginibacter sp. | reverse complement strand
GGGCAAGGCAAAATCAGCTTTCTTTTGTGATGTTGACCAGGATTAAGCCGGTAAGGTTTTTAAACAATACCCCGAAGCTAAGCCATATATAGATTGGAGGGAGCTGTTTGATAAGGAGCATAAGAACTTCGACGCGGTACATATTGCTACACCAGATCATACCCACGCTGTAGTTGGAACAGCAGCCATGGAGTTGAAAAAGCATGTTTATATACAAAAACCAATGGCGCATGACGTATATGAAGCACGCACTATGGCCAATATGGGGCACAAATACAAAGTAATAACCCAAATGGGCAACCAGGGGTCGTCAAGTGATGGCGTTCGCCAAATGATGGAATGGTATGATGCCGGTTTGATTGGCGACGTGACCGAGGTGTATTGCTGGACAGACAGGCCGATATGGCCGCAGGGCGCAGGCTTAAAATGGCCGAAGGATCTATCGCGGACACCGCCAAGTACCTTAAACTGGGACTTATGGCAAGGTACCGCGCCTGCCAAACCCTACCCTATGGGCGCTAAAGAAGGCGGCATAGATGTATTGCCGTTTAACTGGCGCGGCTGGTGGGATTACGGTACCGGCGTATTAGGCGATATGGGCGCGCATATCCTGCATGGCCCAATGAAGGTACTCGGGTTACAATACGTATCATCCGTTCAAACCAGCGTAGGCGGAGGTGGCTCGTTCGATACCGGGCCTAACTCAAGCTATACGGTAATGACATTCCCTAAAACGCCCAAAACCAGCGGCCCTGTAAAGGTGCATTGGATGGATGGCGGTATGATACCGCCACGCCCTGAAGAACTGGACCCATCTGAACAATGGGGACGTGGTGACGGCGGAATGCTGTTTATTGGGACAAAAGGTAAGATGACGGCCGGCTGTTATGCAGCCAGGGCTCGTTTGCTGCCTACATCAAAGATGGACGATTTGAAAGTACCTGAAAAATTTGCCCGCGTTAAAAACGGAACCGACGGGCATTATGCGCAATGGGTTGAAGCAAGTTTAGCCGGTTATGGTAATATGGAAACAAGCTCACCATTTGAACAGGCTGCATTGCTGACAGAGGCGATGTTAATGTGTAACCTGGCCATACGCGGTATTAACGTGCCAAGGGCTGCTGATCCGGCTGCACCACTTCCGGCAAATGGCCGTAAGCCTGCTATTGTTTACCCTGCAC
The DNA here is from genome assembly GCA_903885865.1 of uncultured Mucilaginibacter sp. GTDB lineage: Bacteria > Bacteroidota > Bacteroidia > Sphingobacteriales > Sphingobacteriaceae > Mucilaginibacter. Next base: position 483 of record CAISKH010000195.1, on the reverse strand, counting down.
GTTATGTTAACCTTAATTATGACGCTAAAAACATGAAGGTTACCAATGTTGATGAGGTAAACCAATTTGTAAAACGCCAGTACAGAGATCCATGGAAACTTAGCGGTGTTTAACAGCCGCTTTTAATATTTAGAAGGAGGTGCCTGTTAAAGGTTGCCTCCTTTTTTTATAATCTTGCGTTAAATAACCGATGTTTAATTTTACGGGAAAAGGTATTCTATTTTATTTTTCAATACTGATACTATTGGGACAAGCACATGCGCAATCCATAGTAGCCTCCCGCAATGACCATATTTTCCCTTCCGCCGCAAACGCAAAGGCGTTTATTAATTATGATAACAAAGGGTTTTTAATAAACGGTAAGCGCGTGTTTATTGCATCGGCAGGTATGGAGTATGCTCGTGTGCCGCGGGCATTGTGGCGCGACAGGCTATTGCGTTTAAAACGCTGTGGCTATAATGCTGTTGAATTTTATACTTTTTG
>CAISKH010000194.1 GCA_903885865.1 uncultured Mucilaginibacter sp. | reverse complement strand
CCAGGGCGCACCCAAACGGTTAAACAGGAACGCCACATGGTGTACCGGCTCATTGGCATGGTTGTAATAATTGTTCCACATAAAATTATCGGGCGTATGCTCAAAAAATGAGTTGAGGTCGGCAATGGTTTTTTCGAGCCCCCCCATTAAAGTTGCCATGCCGTCAATATCATGTGGTACAAACCAGCCCTGCTGGTACGGGTTGCTTTCAACAGTTCCATAATTTTGTGTAAGCCGCCCGTCTTTTGGCCAGGGCTCCCAGGTTCCGTCGGCCTTTTTGGGGCGGAACCAGCCTTTTTCGGCATCGAATATTTGGTGATAAGTTTGTGAGCGGGCGGCATATAATTTAATATCTTCCGGGTGGCCCATCCATGAGGCCAGTTTCGACATGCACCACTCATCAAAACAATACTCGAGCGTACTTGAAATATCCATAGCATGCGGCGCTGGTTTATTGCCAAATTTTTCAACCGAATTGCGCGAATACAAATAGGCCTTTTGCAAATCGAAATTGCGGATGCCTTTATTGTACGCATCTGTAATCACCGGCACGGCCGGGTTGCCGTTCATGCAGCCCGAATAGGCATTTAAAATTTCCCATCGTTCCAGGTAATGCTCGCCGCTTTGGTCGGCCAGTTCTACAAGTGAATTGATCATGTCGCTTACAATAGGCGGGTTAATAATAGTTTGCAACGGAAACTGGCTCCTGAACACGTCCCACCCGCTAAAAACCGACCGCTTAACAAAGTTTTTGGCATGATGTACTTTACCATCGCCGCCGGGGTAGTTTCCATTCAGGTCGCAAATGCTGCGGGGGTCTATCATGGTATGGTACAGCGCGGTATAGAAAACGGTTTTTTGTTCCGCCGTTCCGCCGCCTATGCTGATCTTTGATAAACTTTTGTTCCATGCGGCCTTCGCCTGGTTTTGTACCTTATTAAAATCCCATGCGGGTATCTCTTGGGTTAAATTTTCTTTAGCGCCTTCTAAATTTGAAAAAGAAATACCGGTTTTCATTAAAACCTGCTCGTCTTTGTTAGTTGCAAATTCAGTATAAAAACCCAGATGCTTACCCTGCTTTTCTTTAATATTGGGGATGATCTGCGCTGTGGCTATCAACTCATCATATTGCAGGCTTTCAATGTTTTCGCGTTTCCTGGCCTGTCCGGCAGGGATGTCGGCGCTCCAAACGCCGTAATTTTTTAATGGCTTACTAAATTGCGCGTAAAAATAAACCGTATAGTTAGCCTTGCCGTCGCCATCGCCCCATCCGCCGCCGTCAGGAGTGCATTTCATCCAGCCTTCAATGGTATGGTCATCAACCACTTTAACATATTGCTCGGTAGAAGTGCCGCCAACCCTGCGCGCCAGGTCGATCTGTATGCGCGATTGTTTGTTTTGCGGGAAAGTAAACCTTAAAATTCCGCTATGCGGGGCCGCGGTCATTTCGGCGCGTACATTATAGTCGGTAAGCGTAGCAGCATAATAACCGGCTTTGGCCACCTCGCCTTTTTTATCATAATGCGAACGGTAACCCGGCAATTCTTTATGCCTGCCCGCCACAACATGCAGCGGCCCGGTTGTTGGCGTAACCAGGAAATTGCCGAGGTCGCCGTACCAGCCCACACCACTCATCTGCGTAAAAGCAAAACCTTCAATATGGTCCATTTCATAACTATAGCCGCAACCATTGTCTCCGCCTGTTATGGTATTCGGGCTTATCTGCACCATCCCAAAAGGAGTTGCCGCCCCAGGGAAGGTTTTGCCCAGGCCATGATAAATGCCCGCAGCGGCAGCACTTGTACTCGCCCCGATAAAGGGATTTACATAATCGGCCGGCGTTTTGGTTTGTGCCGATAAATGTGTAGCGCAAACAGCGACCACGATAACTGACAGGAACAATCTTTTCATAATTAATTTTTTAGGGTATTGGTTTTTATTCAGGCGGATAGCAGGTAATAATTTCAAGCGCATCATTACCGCTATTTTTTATATTAACCCCGCCCAATGCCGCCGGAAGGAAATAAGTTTCACCTTGTTTTATGCGGCTGATTTTATCGTCCTGCAATAACATACCCACGCCTTGTAAAACGATCAATGTTTTAAACGAATCGTCATTCAACAGGTAACTTTCAGGAATATTGAATTTGGTCATTTTAAAGCAGGCGGTATCTGCGTTGGTAATTAAATGGGTTATTAAAGTTCCATCACCGGCAATAACAGGCGCGGGTTGTTTGGCATGTTTTTTAAACGTTTCTTCTTTAGTGAGTCCCTCATAGGTAAAACAGTCCAACATAGCATCAAATCCAACGCCCTGGTGGCATAACTTGTCAGGTAACAGGCTGCCATCGAAAGTTTTGCGTTCTACGCGCATAGTATAATCTGTTGGCTCCTGTATCTCAATTAAAAAACAGCCGCTGCCAATAGCATGGGGCAGGCCGCCTTCAATTAAAAACACATCGCCCGGTTTAACATAAAATTTATGCAGGGCGTTTATCATGCCATCAATATCCTGCGTATCAAAATATTTTTTCCAATGTTCGCGGGTTACACCGGGTTTAAAACCAACCAGCACGTAGGGCGGCTTGCCGCCAACTTCCCTGCCGCCCATTATATACCAGGCCTCGGTTTTGCCATATTCCGAGTTAAAGTATTCGCGGGCGTAAGCTTTGGTTGGATGCACCTGTATAGATAAACGTACCGCTGCATCTAAAACTTTGGTTAGCACCGCTGTATGTATGCCATATTTAGTTACGTGCGCCTTTCCTAAAAAACCTTCGCTATCCGCCTTTATCAGTTCGGTCAGTTTTTCGATACGGCCATCCGCCAGCAACACGTTGCTTAAACCCTCACCTGCAATATAATTTTTATTTCTCGCCTCCACTACCGAAGCCAGCCACTCTTCAGGTTTGTCATTATCAGCCGGGTTTTTTACACCCTGCCATTGTTCGATCAATTTGCCCCCGGTATACGAGCGGACCACACGATTGCTTAATAGTTTGAGTATAGTTGTTGATGGTTTCATCCGGTAGTATCAGGTAATTTACAGCCCCTGATTTAGGGGCTGTAAATTTTTTTGCTTAGTTAGTGGGTTTTGATGGTTTCGATTTCAGCTCCACGCCATTAATACTTACCACCGTGTACGAACGCTTTTCGCCGGGCTTGGTTACATAATCGTTGTAGGTCATTTTTGCCAATGGTTTCACCGGGGTATCGTGAAAGTTCATCGACTGGAACAATGGCCTGCCATATTGGCCAAACGGTATTTCAGGTACACGGCCTATTTCTTTGCCATCGCGGTAAATAATAAATTGCCGTATACCGCTTTCAAAATCCGCGTCGGCATTCCAGGTTATAACTCTTCCATTTTTGCCGTCGGTCGCTGCAACATCATACGGGGCGGGTGGCGGGGTGACATCGCTTGTTGACCCGGTTTTTACATATTCCATCCATTCTTTGGCAATTTTTGCGTTAGGCAGCCAGACCGCTTCGTTAACCTTGCCTTTGTATTGGGCGGCAGGCACGGCAACTTTGCTTTCAGGTTGGGCCAGCCAGGCTTTACTGTTATCCACCGGTTTTAGTTGTTGGCTGGTACTGTTTTTGTCGGGCAAGCGCATAGCCAGGCAGGCATCCAGCCAGGGAATGGCCAGGTAACGACTGTCACCTGTTTCATGCGCAGTAAGCGGATCGGGGGCGAAACCCACAGGCGCGCCATGGGCACGATATGCCTTAAATGTATTTAATGTTCCACCATAGGGCAGTTTCCCCATTTCTTTTATGCCGGGATTGCTCATCATCGGTATGCCATATAACCCTTCAGGAACAACAGGCTGCGGAAACTCGGGCTTTGGCGCAAACATTAATGCCGAACCGGAACGCAGCCAGATAGCAACTATTCTGTCCGGGTGCAAAGTAGCCATTACATCAGACCAGATGCCGCCGCCCGAATGCCCCCATAGGGCCCATGGAACAACAGCAACTTCGGGATGGCCGGTTTGTGATGCAAATTCGTTAAGGCACCTCAAAAAAGTTTTATCAGAACCGTGCCGCGGATCGAACCATAATTCAGCGCCGCCGGGGGTAAGGTCGATAGCGTTATTGGTTACATGGTAGGATGGGCCGAGCAGGGCGCAATCCCATTTTTTGGCGAGTGCCTGCCAGTGCAGGTCGTACGCCGAAGTTTCTCCCGCCCTGGCGGCTTCCATTCCCGCGCCATGCTGGTGCACAATAATCGCGCGTATTTTTTTTACACCATCAGGCACCCATAAAGTATAGGTAACCGGCGTTTGCAAGCCTTCTGTATTGGCGGGGTAATCAATTACATAGTACTTACCCGATTGCGGAGGCGTTTGGGCAAATGCCGGCGCACAAAAAGTTGTTAATAAAATGGCGATAAATCCCAAAGGAAATATTAGCCTGATTAAATTCCAGGTTTTCATAATGATCGGTTATAATTAGGTTTATAAATAATTGGCCTGTATGTATTACAACATTACCTTAAAAAAAGGCTATAATTTATAGAATGCTATAAAATTATACAATTATAACAAACAATATCCGTTTGCCATCTAAAGTAAAATAATTGTTATGAAATCGATGTAGTTGCATCTATTGTACCATTATTAGCAGATAATTAATATTTTATTTAAAAAATAAGTGTTATTTGTCTGTATAAACCCAATAGTAAAAACTCCACTATTATAACAGTAGTTAATATACCGGTGTAAATGAGCAAACTAATTAAAAATTATCTATGGGCGTTTTTATTGATAACTGCCGCTGTTTTATATCAATGTAAAACACATAAGTTGCTTATTGGCAATAACCCTCCTGCTGCTGATATTAATTCATCGCCCGTTGTTCCTGCTAATGAATCTGTGAGCAAAATGAAGTTAGAGTCTGGTTTTACGGTAAAACTGATAGCGGCCGAACCTTTGATCAGTTCGCCGGTAGCCATGACGTTTGATAAATACGGGCGTATATGGGCATTGGAGATGGAAGATTATATGCCCGATACACTGGGTAATGGCGAGAACGTACCCAGCGCCAAAGTGGTGATACTTACCGATAAAAACAAGGATGGCGTAATGGATGAGCGCAAAGTAGTGATTGATTCGCTGGTTATGCCGCGCGCCTTGTGTTTGATTGAGAACGGCATATTGGTTGCCGAACCCCCCCGCCTGTGGTATTATGAAATAGTGAACGATAAACCCGTAAAGAAAACATTAATAGACCCCAAATATACCGACGGCGGCAACGTAGAGCACCAGCCAAACGGTTTGTACCGTGGCATGGACAACTGGATATATAATGCCAACTCCAATAAACGCTACCGTAAAAAAGGCGATAAATGGCTGATAGAAAAGGCGCACGAAAAGGGCCAGTGGGGTATAAGCCAGGATAATTTGGGCCGCATGTATGCCAATGATAATTCAACCAATTTGGTGGGAGATTATTTCCCGCCGGGTTTGGGGTTGAATAATAAAAACCAGCGCAACGTAGCGGGGTATAACGAAAGAACGGTAGCTGATAACAGCACCTACCCAATAAGGCCAACTACCGGGGTTAACAGGGGCTATATGAAGGGTGTGCTGGATGATAGCCTACGCTTAACCAACTATACAGCCGCCTGTGGGCCGATGATCTATCGCGGAGGCCTGTTTGGCGAGGATTACGAACTAAACGCCTTTGTGGCCGAGCCTGCCGGGAATTTAATTACGCGAGATATATTGCATGAGAATGGAAATATAGTTAAAGGCCAGGAGGCTTATCATGGCAGGGAATTTTTAGCCAGTGTTGATGAACGCTTCCGCCCGGTAAGTTTATACGATGGCCCGGATGGCGCACTATATATTGTGGATATGTACCGGGGCATTATACAGCACCGTACCTATTTAAGCCCTTACCTGAAACAGGAAATAAAAAAGCGTGACCTCACCAAACCATTATCATGCGGGCGCTTGTATAAAGTTTATCCTACAGGGAAAAAACTGGTTAATGTAACTTTTCCTGCTGATCCGGTAAAATTAGTTGCCTTATTGGGTAATCCCAACGGTTATGTACGCGATGAGGCCCAGCAAATACTGGTTGATACCAAACCCGCGCAGGCAATCCCGGCTTTACGCGAAGCGGTAAAATCGACAACTAGCCCCTACCTGGCTATTCATGCTTTGTGGACAATGGAGGGTATGAATGTGTTAACAACCGGCGAAGTTTTAAACTTGTTGCAATCGCCGCAATGGGCAATACGTATGCAGGCGCTCACCGTTTCGCCCGAAGTGATCAGCAAAGATAATTACAAGCAGTTTGCCGACGCATTTGCCAATATTATAGCCAAAAACGATACCATTGCGGCCCCGTATGTAGGTTTCGTAACCAACGCTATCCAGCCTTTTGATAAGGATGCCGCCAATAGCTTATTAATAAGCCTGGTAAAAAAATATCCCAACAATTTGTTTGTTGCCGACGCGGTAGTAAGCAACCTGCAGGACAGGGAGGAAGCTTTTCAAAAAGAAATTGCCCCTATTGCACCTGATGCTAACCTGGCAATTAACCAGCGGATACAGCGCGTAATTACGGCCATGCAAAATGCAAAAAACAACAGCGATCCGAAAGTATTGGCGCGGCAATATCCAAGGGGCGCGGCTATTTTCAATACAGTTTGTAAAACCTGCCACGGAGAAGACGGCAACGGAGTAACTGCATTGGCGCCCCCATTAAACAAATCGGAGGTAGTGAATGGCGATCATGACATCATGATATCCATATTATTAAAAGGTTTGACCGGCCCTGTAAATGTAGCGGGCCATTTGTATAAGGCCCCTGAGATTAGCGGCGAAATGCCCGGCTTTGCCGATAATAAGGATTTTACCGACGCGGATATAGCGCAGATACTGAACTATGTACGCCGTTCATGGAACAATACCGGCGACAGGGTAAATGCCGGAAATGTTAAGGCGATCCGAACCAAACTGGCAGACCGGCAAAAATCATTTACGATGGATGAGCTGGACCCTTCATCAAAATTCAATTAAACCGTATATTTACTATTACCATATAAAACCAATTATGAAAAGAATTATTTTTTGCTTTGTTCTAAGTTGTTTCGTGGCGCCAATTGCATTTGGACAGAAAAAACTATTGAAAGATATACCCGGCGTGGTTTCGTATACTTACCGCAATGACCTGGCTAAAGATGTGCCGGGCACCCTGGATAAAATTAAATCGCTGGGAATTACCAATATGGAATTTTCAGGCTGGTTTGGCCAAACACCCGAGCAGCTTCGTGTTTTGCTCGACGCACGCGGAATGCGCTGCACCAGCATAGGCGTCGGCTATGGCGACCTGCAGAAAAATCCGGATAAAGTTATTGCCCAGGCGAAAGCCATGGGCGCCGAATTTGTACGGGTGGCATCCATCCCTCATCCCGGCAATTTCAAGGACCTGCCCGCCGACGCTGTAAAACAAGCCGCTATTGATTTTAACACCTTCGGTAAAAAGCTGGCCGAAAATGGCCTCACCTTTTGCTACCATAATCACGGCCCTGAGTTTTTGCCCGCAGGCGATTTGGGCGAAGGAACCTATTTTGATTACTTAATGAAAAACACCGACCCTAAATATGTATCGTTCGAGATGGATGTAATGTGGGTTTACTGGCCCGGCGCCGATCCTATTGAATATTTAAAAAAATACCCAGACCGTTTTAAATTGATGCACGTTAAAAATGTGAAGAAGGGCTTGCCGCGCGGAGGCCCATCAACCTTTGTTGCTGTTGGCGACGGCCAGATAGATATGGAAGCTGTATTAAAAGCTGCAGCAAAAACAAAAATTAAATATTATTATATTGAGGATGAAAGCGCCCCGCAATTTATTGATGTGCAGATGCCGGTGAGCATGGCCTATTTGGAGGGCCTGACTAAATAGAGGAATTACTTCTTTTAAAAAAATAGCGATGGGTTTTAAACCCATCGCTATTTTTTTATACCGGCACGCTATACTGTTTAGATCATTATTCTTTATAATTAAGATTTTGTATCCCTATAGTTCTACTGTTATGTCGCTCACAAAAGCATTTGCTTTTATTTGAGCCTTAATAAGCGATTGCCGGTTCATCACCACGTTTTGAAATAAAATATCCTTAATACCATGATCTGCATCAACCCCAACCAGGTCGATAGTAAGGGGACTGCCTGCTGCGTATATGTTTTTAAAACTAATACCCTGCACCTTGCCATAATCATCGCCGGGCTTTGTCCATACAGCGTGGCCTATCCACAACGAAATAAATTTATGTGCCTCTTCTACACGGATATCTTCAAAACGCACGTTGCTTATAGTGCCGCCGTCACATTGATAAACGCGCATTGACCATTCGCGGCCCTTATCGTGTATAATATCGCAATTTGAAAAAAGCACATCATCAACATTGTCGCTCACCTCGGCGCCTATACTTAGGGCATGGGCCAGCTGGTTCCATAACACGCAATTGGTAGCCAGGATATGTTTGGCATCGCCCTGGCCCTTATCCGCTTTAACAACGATCAAATCATCCATCGTACGCAAAAAACTGTTTTTAACGGTTACATAACGGCTGTTACAAATATCTATTCCATCGCTATTTGCCCTGTAACCGAATATCTTCAGATTATCAATCGTTACGCTGTCTGATTGGCGTATTGGTACGTTCCAGGTACCGGCGTCGCGCAGGATAATACCCTCAACATTAATATTCTTACCGCGTATAAACAGCAAGTTTCGCGCATGTGTGGGACAGGCGCCGGCATCAATAATGCCCCGCCCGCGTATAGTGATGTTTCGCCCACGCAAGGATAGGGTAGGCGAGTAATTACGCTGGCCGTCGCCCCGGTTAACTGAATAGCGTTCGGCAGAATCTATTACCGCCCGTACAACGGCGCCTCCCGCTATATAAATAGTTTTATTGTCGCCAACTTCAAGGTGGCTTATGGTATGTATGCCGGGGCCAAAATAAATTACATTGGGGTCGTTAGGTTTTGGTGCGTCGGTTTCCAACGGGTTAACAAACAGGTGGAGCGATCGCAGCCATTCGCCATTGATCTCGAT
>CAISKH010000193.1 GCA_903885865.1 uncultured Mucilaginibacter sp. | reverse complement strand
TTACAGGTAGAGTTGATACTTTACTTAACAGGCCAATATTTTATACCGATAAAAAAAGTGTTATTTGTTTGGAGGGACCAGTAACAGATATGACGCAGCGTATTCAAATCGGCAAGTTTGAAAACAATCATTTTATTACTACATCTTACGTTAAACTCGCTAAGGATCCCTTTATAGCCCCGAGCTATGTCTTTTGGTCTAATGAATATACTATCTTTATTGCAACCAATGACCCTACGTTTATTGACACCAAGTTTTATAAAGTAGTCTTAAAAAATGATTAATAGAAATAACAACATCCCATCTATTGTTCCAAAAGCAAATGATGACAATGATACTGAACTTTTAAAATTTGATTTTGAAATTAGGGATGAAACTTCTTATTTACTCAAAAGTCCTGCTAACGCTACAAGATTGTTAAAGAGTATTGAAGATTATAAAAAAGGTTTGCGGCAAGAAAGAGACCTTATTGAAGTATAAAAATTAAGTGTTAAATTTGTTAATCATTATTGAAATTAGTTATGACAACTTTCACTATCGATATTCCTGACAACCATACTGATGAGATTTTAGCTCAATTAAAGAAACTTGGGGTTAAAGTGAGGCAGTCGAAACTATCTAAGTTAGATAAACTCACCAAAGAGGATTACCAAAAACACTTTTCGCACCGGGCACAGGTAACGCGTAACGAGGTATTAAAATATCTATGAACATCCGGCAACGGGATATTGTAGAAATAGCCTTTTACACAGGAGGAAAATCAGAAACTCATCCTGCTGTAGTTGTTTCTGTAGATGATATTTTTGAGATAGAGGGTTTTTTCTATGCAGTATTGCTTTCCACTAAAAATATATACCCGGATTTTACTTTTGAAATAACTCCAATAATGATTAATAATCCACGAAATCAACGTAGTGGTTTTGCAGTGTGTCATATGGTTCAGTTATTTTATCCGGAAGATGTTATTACACGTACAGGGGCATCACTTAAAATCGATACTTTTAAAAGTGTAATTAATAAGATCCACGAAGTAGTTTTTGGTTTATAAAGGCAATCCTATTAACATAGTACAATACCCTCTTGCTCAATAGCCTGATGCAATGGAGTAACCGATAATTTAGTGTTCCAATCCTCCTTAGAATAAAAAAGCGTAGAAATAGCTTCACCGATTTCTAATTCCAAATCATACAATTTATCTCTAAAAACTAACTCCTCTTTTAATGAAGAAGATAATTTATCCACCAAAATCAAAACATCCCAATCCGAATCTTTCCTTGCTTTCCCGGTAGCTCTTGAACCATACAATATGGTAACAGCAGTTGGGTCGGTTTGCTGTACCACCTGCTTTATCTGGTTGGCGATTTGATGGGTGTATTTATTCATTCATACAAAAATAAATAATAAATGTTATAGTAAAGCATTTGAACAGGGAACAGCTTGCCCTGTTTTTTTGTAACATTGCACAAAAATATTCGCCGTTGACCAAACCCGCTAAAAAAGCGCTTTCATACCTGTTTAAAGCCACCATACTGGTTTTGGCTTTTTTATATATTTATCACCAATATTTAGAAAAGCGGGATAATTTAAAACAGTTTGAAGTTTCAGTAGCTCACCTTAACCATACGCAGGTGGCCGTTATTATGGCGGCGGTAGTAGTTTTGATGTTCGCCAATTGGATAACGGAATCATTAAAATGGCAGTACCTAACACACAAGCTGGCGCCAATATCCCTATGGCAGGCTATAGAAGGGGTTTTTAGCGGATTAACCTGGGCCATATTTACCCCCAACCGTATTGGCGAATATGGGGGGCGGGTAATGTTTTTACCGCCTCGTAAGCGTATCCATGGGGTTTTTGCTATGACAGTGGGTTCGTTTGGGCAAAATGTAATTACCAATGTATTGGGAGCGGCCGCTTCAGTTTGGTTTGCCTTTACTTTTTTACATCTAAGCTCCTGGGCGCTTATAGCTATCGCCGTTATCGCTCTCATCCACATCGGTTTGTTCCTGGTATTATTCTTTAATATTAAATGGCTGGTGTGGCTGTTAAACCGGATCGCGTTCCTAAAAAAATATCACCGGTTTTTTGATATAATGGGTAATTATAAATTTGGCGAACTGTTCAACATCATGTGTTTTTGTTTGATACGTTTTTTTATTTTTTCATTCCAATATTACCTGTTGGTACATTTGTTAGTTCCAGCTATACCGTTTCATGAAGTAATATTATTGGTATTTATTTTTTTCTTTATCCAATCAACCATTCCTTCGCTCGACCTGCTGGATGTACCGGTGCGCGCCACCGTTGCCGTTACCTTATTTGCCTACGTAACGCATCAACATGTAGCTATAATTGCAGCATTTGCCTCTATGTCGCTCATTAATTTAATTATTCCGGCTATTTTAGGTTTAGTATTTACTTTTAATCTCAAATTCTTTGATCGTAATTTATAGTATTATCTGCCTGGTACTTACGGGCCTGTATCTGTCACTATTGGTCTATTTAATAAAAGGATGGGCTAATTTAAAACGCCCCAAAATAACTATAACAGATCCGGCTACCAAAGTGACCATACTGATAGCTGCCCGTAACGAAGAAGAAAGGATACATCATACAATTGCGGATATTTTAGCACAGGACTATCCCAAACAGCTAACAGAAATAATTATTGTAGACGACCATTCAACCGACAGTACGTCGGCTATAATAAGCAGCTATGCAGACAGGGGCGTGAAACTGATACAACTAAAAGAGGATAAACCCTTAAACTCCTACAAGAAAAAAGCCATAGCCCGGGCGATAGATTTTTCATCGGGCGAGCTCATGGTTGCTACTGATGCTGATTGCCGTATGGGAACGTCATGGTTATCATCCATAGTAAATTATTACGAGACGGAGCACCCGGTAATAATATCGTCACCGGTAACCTATTTTGAAGAAAGGTCGTTATTTGAGCGGATGCAAACCCTGGAGTTTTGTTACCTAATAGGGATAGGCGCTGCATTTATTGGCAACAAACGGGCATCAACATGTAACGGCGCTAACCTGGCTTACCGTAAAGATATATTTTACGAGGTCGGCGGTTTTACAGGCATTGACGACCTGGCATCGGGCGATGACGAATTACTGCTGCAAAAAATAGCGAAACGTTTCCCCAACCGGGTGGGGTTTTTAAAATCGCGCGATGCTATTGTTTATACCCATGCCAAGCATACCCTACGCGAATTTTTACAGCAACGCAAACGATGGGCATCGAAATCAACAAAGTATAAAGATAAAAGGGTAGTAGCTTTTGTGGTTTCTATATGGCTGTTCAACCTGTCGCTATTACTGAATGCTTGTTTAGGATTTTATGATATTTACTTTTTTAAACTTTTTGCTGTGCAATTTATATTAAAGCATGTGTTCGAAAATATTTTCTTATATCCTATAACTGTTTTCTTCAAAAGGCTAAGTCTTCTCCCTTTATTAATACTCATATCGCCCATACACATTTTATACTTTGTATTTGCGGGCCTGATGGGCAATGCGGGCAAATATGTTTGGAAAGGACGCGAGGTTAGGTAGCTTAACGTCTCGATTTGCCAATTCCCCTTAATTAAGCGATATTTAGCCAAAAAGGAATAGTATACAGTTGGCCGAACTTACACCCGCACAGCGCACCTGGAAAATATTTAAACGCAATAAATTTGCTGTTGGGGGCCTTTTGTTTATCATGGTTACCCTGGTGATAGCGCTACTGGGATATTTAATAATGCCCGACCAAACCCCAATGGCCAATAATCAAACTATTCAGTTAAGTATTAAAAAGCCGGGCGCAAAATTCATGATGCTGCGGATTAAAAAAGCGGAGCATATAGATACCGTTAACCTGTTTACCAAAATGCTGTTTGGTCAGCCATCCTTTTACCGGGATATACCCATAACCAGCTATCGCGTTTTAAAAGACGCTGTTCAGGTTAGCGAGTATATTGGGGATGAAGACAAGCCTGAAAAGAAAACCTATAAACTACCCGCATCTATATTAGCTAAGGGGCCGTCAGCCTTTATTATTTATAAAACTTTTTGGCTGGGCACCGATGTTTATGGTCGCGACCTGCTTAGCCGGTTAATATTAGGGGCACGGATATCGCTTTCCGTGGGTTTAATGGCCGTTATTATCAGCCTGCTTATTGGGGTAACCGTAGGGGCAATAGCCGGTTATTTTGGCGGATGGATAGACGCCTCATTAAGCTGGTTGATGAATATATTATGGGCGTTGCCTGCCTTGCTGCTGGTTATTGCCATATCATTCGCTTTAGGCAAAGGTTTATGGCAAATATTTATAGCCGTTGGTTTATCCATGTGGGTTGAAGTGGCCCGCCTTGTGCGCGGCCAGGTATTAAGCGTAAAGCAAACGGAATATATTGAAGCGGCGCGGTCATTAGGCTATAACAACGCGCGTATCATCCGCAGGCATATTTTACCTAATATAGCCGGATCAATACTGGTAATGGCCTCATCCAATTTCGCGTCAGCAATATTACTGGAGGCCGGACTTAGCTTTTTAGGTTTCGGGGCCCAGCCGCCAATGCCTACATGGGGGAGCATGATCAAGGAACATTATGGCTATATTGTTATGGATTCGGCCTATTTGTCCATTATTCCGGGAGTGGCTATTATGCTGATTGTATACGCGTTTAACCTGGTAACTGTAGGGCTTAGAGATGCTTTTGACATAAAATCACAAAGTAATCTCATTTAAATTATATTTTTTCTCTAATTTTAGCCCACTACACCCCAAATGCAAAATATAGGACAGCCCTCTGGTGAAGATGAATTAATTAGACTGCTGTTAAAAAGGCAGTCTGAATTAAACTCCCTGTTAGAGGTAACAAGGGCTATCAACAAAAACACGCCAACGTCTATATTAATACAAATGCTCGAAGTAATCCTTCAAAATTACCTCCAGGTTGGCAAGTTCAGGTTTTTAATAGAAAAAGAAAACAACTACATCTGTATCTCCAAATACGGCGGAGACATTGAGCCTGTAGGCTTATTAAACCGCGCCTGCTTAACATTAAGCAAAATAAGGGCTCCCGAAGCTTTGGCCGGAAATACCAACCCTATTCTTAAAAAGTACGATTATTTTATCCCGATATATCATAAAAGCAAGGCCCTTGCATTTGCACTGGTAGGTGATTTTAATACCACCGGAGAAATGCTGAGCAATGACCTGAATTTTATTCAAACCATGATAAATGTGGTTGTAGTAGCGTTGGAGAATAAAAAATTGTTTCGTGAAAGGTTGCAAACCGAACGTTTCCGGCGCGAAATGGAACTGGCCGCAGAAGTGCAAAATATGCTTATTCCGTTAAGGATGCATAAGGATGAAAGCGTTGAAATTGGCGCCAAATATCTGCCCCATCAAAATATCGGCGGCGATTATTATGATTTTATACGGTTAAATGACCATGAGTTTTTATGGTGTGTTGCCGACGTATCAGGCAAGGGCATATCGGCGGCTTTGCTTATGGCTAATTTCCAGGCCAGCCTTCATGCATGGGCGGCAGTGGAAGATGACCTCACCAATATTGTTGACCGCCTTAATCAGAAAGTAATTTCTAATACCCAGGGCGAAAGGTTCATCACTTTATTTATTGCAAAATATAATGAGCAAACACGCAGGCTCAATTATATTAATGCCGGGCATAACGCAACCATATTATATTCTGAGGGCGAGGCAATTCCGCTTAATTTAGGCACTACCATGATAGGTGCCTTTGAGCAGCTGCCTTTTTTAAACGAGGGGGAAATAGATATAGAGCCGGGCAGCCTGCTGGTAAATTATACTGATGGCTTGCTCGATTTTGAACCTTACGGCGATAAAACATGGAATGAACAGGCATTAATAGATTTTGTATTAGCCAATGGTGAATTATCGCCCGATAATTTTAACCAGGCACTTATGGATCATTTAAACATAGGCGTAAAAGGTAAACGAATTGACGATATTACCCTGCTTACTTTGCGCATTTTTTAAATAAGTCATACTGCCTTACCGAGGTGCCATTGGATCAAAGTATTGTTTATTTAACGGGTAATAATAATTTTGCATTGAGCGTTTAAAGCAGATGTTATCAGCAAGGTATCAGCATGAATTAATAGAGGCGGGATGTGACGAGGCCGGCCGCGGATGCCTGGCAGGCCCTGTTTTTGCCGCCGCCGTAATATTGCCGCATGATTTTGACCATACATTGCTTAACGACTCGAAACAACTGCCCGAAAATGTACGCTATGAGCTGCGGATAGAGATTGAACAGCGGGCCATCGCCCATGCGGTAGGGATAGTTGATAATATAGAGATAGATGAAATAAATATTTTGAATGCTTCCTTCCTGGCTATGCACAGGGCCATAGCTAAACTGGCTTTAAGGCCAGGGTTTTTAATTATTGATGGTAACCGTTTTAATAGATATGAAGCTATCCCGCATCAATGTATAGTTGAGGGCGATTGTAAATATTTCAGCATTGCGGCGGCCTCAATACTCGCAAAAACTTACCGCGACGATTATATGAAACAAATAGCCGCCGAGCATCCCGAATACGGCTGGCATACCAACAAAGGCTACCCCACCAACAAGCACCGCGAAACTATTTTAAAGATCGGCTTTACCCCTTACCACCGCCGCACTTTTCGTGTATCGGCCGAACAGGATGAAACCTTGATATAATGAATTTTGTGGAAAGATTTTTACTTTAAACTGATAGTAAGTCAAATAGTAGCATGGTTTACACCTTGCCGGGATACTTTAATTAAAGTATTTTTGTTAAAAACCGAATTCATTGAAGATATTAATACTAACCCATCGTGTCCCATTTCCGCAAAATGGGGGCTACGCCATTGTGGTATCCAATACCATTAAAGGGTTGGTTAGTTCGGGACATGAGGTTTCGTTAGTGGCCCTTAACGCAAAAAAGAACAACCATGAAAATCATTTGCCCGATGATGACCTGGTGGGGAAAATAAAATACCGCGCCTATGATATTGATACCACGGTTACGCTGTTTGGTGTTGCGTTAAATTTATTCAGTAAAACATCCTTTAATATCGACCGCTATTACGATCCCGGGTTTGAACGCCTGTTGATAGGTGAGCTGAGAAACACTGCTTATGATATTATCCAGTTTGAAGGTTTGCTGGTTTCCTTATATCTTTCCGCAGTGCGTAAACACTCCCGGGCAAAACTTATTTACCGGGCGCATAATATCGAGAACCAGATATGGGAAAGGTTATCGCAGCAAAAGGTTGATCCGTTTAAAAAATCATACCTAAGGATGCACGCCCGGCGGATAAAAAATTATGAACTGGAACAGTTAACCAAATTTGATGCCATAGCGGTATTTACCCAACAGGATAAAACCACCATACAAGGCTACGGCATTAAGGCCCCGGTAGAAATAATACCGGTAGGGTTAAGGCTTGAAAAATATGTACCCGATTATAGCAAAACCGAATTCCCGAGCCTGTTTTTTTTGGGTTCGCTGGATTGGCTGCCTAACCGCGAGGGTATTGAATGGTTCCTGGATAACTTTTTTAAGGACCTGACAGAAGGCGACCTCCCCGTAAGGCTGTACGTAGCCGGCAACGACATACCCGACCGTTTTGATGATTACGAGGCATTAGGCAAAATATTTATACAGGGCGAAGTGGATGACGCTTTGGAATTTGTAAACAGCAAAGCCATCATGATCGTCCCATTACTCTCAGCCGGGGGCATGCGGGTTAAAATTGTTGAGGGCATGGCTATGCAGAAGTGCATTATCTCTACCTCGCTTGGCGCCGAGGGGATAAATGTTAAGAATGGCAGTAATATACTTATAGCCAATAACCACGAAGAATTTTTCGACGCCATGCAACGCTGCATAACCGACGAAGAATACTGCAAACACGTGGGCCGGAACGCACGCCGCTTAATAGAAAAGGAGCATGATATAAAGGTAGTAACCGAACATTTGGTACGCTTTTATGAGAGTTGTTTGTGATATATTGGCCAAAACCTTTATAACCCAATTTCCTTCTGCTGTCTGTGTCGGAACAGGGTTCGTTTAATCGAAGTGAAAATAGGTCACAACTTCATTTTTCCTTTTAGACCAGGCAATTCCAAGAGTGCTTTCATAATATATTGAATAGGTAAACCCGATTGCACTTTTATCTGATTTTATATCTTTCCAGGTTTTTATATCATTGTCATCCTCATCGTATTTATCAGTTGGGCCTATTGCGGGCTTTGAAAAATTGTTTTCATCAAAAAAATGGCTCATTCTATTCTTGATAGTATCGATCTTTTGCTTATCCGTTAATACATCTTCCATATCCGCTAATAAATCCCTGGAAGTATATAATTCTTTATAAATTTCTTTACCTTTAAAATTGATTATTTTTAAGGTAACCTTTCCTTTTAAAACAGATTTGCCGGTAAGTGAAAGCATAAATACATCCTGCCTTGCAGGATTGGAGAACGGGTGTTTACAGACTTTGTTAATCAACGTTTGGCCTGTACCATGATAAACTGAAAATAATAAAAGGGTTAAAGTGAAAAACTTTTGCTTTTTCATTTAAACCACCCTCCTATAAATCCCCTCTAAATTCCTACCTAACTCCATATAATCCAGGCCATAACCTACTACAAACTCATTAGGTATCTGGAAGGCCACATGGGTTAATTCTTCAATGCTATATTCAATAGCATCCGGTTTTAGCAGCAGGGCGCATACGGTTATAGAGGCCGGGTTGCGTTCTTTTAATTTATCAACCAAATAATCGAGGGTGTTGCCAGTATCAACAATATCTTCGGCAATAATGATGTGCCGGTTGGCAATATCAACCAATAGCTCCAGGTCGTGGCTTATTTTGCGCGAGCTGGTTACGCCGCCGTGATACGATGATAGCCTGGTAAAAGCCACCTCGCAGGGTATATTCATATGCCGTACCAGGTCGGCCATAAACATAAAACAGCCGTTGAGTACGCCTACAAAAATGGGGGTTTTATCGGCATAGTCCGCGTTAAGTTCGGCAGCAATTTCTTTGATACGGGCCTGGATGGCTTCGCCTGAGATAAACGGTTCAAATTCGAGATCGGCAATTTTTATATTCATAAAACGAAGATAACAGGAATACCCAAATTGCCAAAACAATAACCGGTTATAATGATCCCTGCAAAAACCTTTAACCTTTTACCTTTCGCCCTTTACCTTTCACCTCCGCTTAAGCCTTCACCCGGCTTTTTTCTATCACCTCTATATAATAATTCTCATACAGCGGCAGTATCCGGGCCAGGTCAAATTCTTTGGCGCGGGCAAGGGCATTTTCTTTGAAGGTTGCCAGTCTTTTTTCATCTTCCAGAATATAAAAGGCGCTGTCGGCCATACCCTGTATATCGCCAACATCTTTCAGGAAACCGGTTACGCCGTCAACATTCAGTTCGGGCAGGCCACCAACGTTCGAGCTTACTACCGGCACTTTGCAGGCCATGGCCTCCAATGCCGCCAAACCAAAACTTTCCGACTGCGAGGGCATCAAAAACAGGTCGGATACTGACAGTATCTCTTCTATCGCGTCCTGCTTGCCTAAAAAGCGGGTATCGTCGCCAACGCCCAGGTCGCGGCATAGCTGTTCGCAGTCACTTCGTTCGCCGCCATCGCCAACCATTAATAGTTTTGACGGTATTTTTTCGCGCACTTTGGCAAATATCCGTACCACATCTTCGGTACGTTTTACCTTGCGGAAATTAGAAGTATGTATCAGTATTTTTTCGCCTTGCGGGGCTATGGCCTTTTTAAAATGGTCCTTCGCCTGCAGGTTAAAACGTTTCAGGTCTATAAAGTTAGGTATTACCCTGATGTCATTCTCAATTTCAAAAAACTCGTAGGTATCGTGCCTTAAATTTTCAGATACCGCTGTAACCCCGTCTGATTTATTGATGGAGAAAGTTACCACCGGTTTATAGGTGCGGTCTTTCCCTACCAGCGTAATATCTGTGCCGTGTAAAGTGGTTACTACAGGGATATATATACCGTAGGTCAATAATATCTGCTTAGCCATAAACGCCGCCGAAGCATGCGGGATGGCATAATGCACGTGCAAAATATCCAGTTTTTCAAAACGCACCACATCCACCAGGCGGCTGGCCAGTGCCAGCTCATACGGCGGATAATCAAACAGCGGGTATTTGGATACAGAAACTTCGTGGTAGAAAAGATTTTCAGAAAAAAAATCTAACCGGGCCGGCTGATTATAGGTAATAAAATGAACCTGGTGGCCATTATCGGCAAGGGCCTTACCCAACTCTGTAGCTACAACCCCGCTGCCGCCAAAGGTTGGATAACAAACTATTCCGATTTTCATTGTTGCGGGTTAACTTTTCAAAATGCAAGTTTAACAGCAATTTATGGGAAATGTGTTAAACCTGTGTAATTTCTTTGAATGCGGAGGGCGGAATGCCGATTGCGG
>CAISKH010000192.1 GCA_903885865.1 uncultured Mucilaginibacter sp. | reverse complement strand
CCTGCTATACTTTGGGCGCATACATCCCGATAAAGGAACAGCCGAAGCCATTGAAATTGCCAAAAAATGCAAGCGTAAATTAGTGATAGCCGGAATTGTGCAGGATGAAAATTACTTCAGAGAAAAAATAGAACCTCAATTAAACGAACAAATTGAATATCTGGGTAGTGCAGGGCCGGCAAAAAGAAACTTTTTATTGGGTAATGCCCTCGCATTATTGCACCCCATTAATTTTAATGAGCCATTTGGCTTAAGCGTAGCCGAAGCCATGCTTTGCGGCACACCCGTAATTGCTTTCAATAAAGGATCGATGCCCGAACTGATAAAACATAAGGAAACCGGTTTTTTAGTGAATAATATTGATGAAGCCGCTGTTGCCGTTGATGGGTTGAGAAACCTGGAAAGGATAAATTGTCGCAAATGGGCCGCTTCACAATTTTCAGGTGAAAAGATGGCGGAAGATTACTTAAAACTTTACCGCAAAATTTTAGAATATTAAGCTGCCAGCTTAAGCAGTTAATTCAATATCGTGTTGTGTGCCCCGGCTTAAAACAGGCTTTTCTGTTGATGCAACATCTTCTGATTGATGTTCATAGTTGATCAACGGCCTGAGTTTCGTTTCAGAAGGATGATAAGTTTCCCCCAGAGATTCTTCAATTTCTTCGTGGTGGTGCTGAGGAATTTCAATTTCCCGGGCGTACTTATAACCTAATCTTTTATTTTCCTCATCAATAAAAGCAAACAGATCGCCAAGGCAGTTGTATACCGCCTGCAAATATTTATAATTAGTTGAAGTTAAGCACTTATCGCTATCATGGGGGCCCTTTCCGGGTTCGCAAAAGTTGAGTTTAGTTATTTTTCCGTTAATAAGCTCGACCTCAAATTTGCCTTCATTATGCCAATTCAGGCAATTTTTTATCTCTCTGTAATGATCCATTGTCTAATAAATTTATAATCATATAGTAACTGTTTGTAACATTCACATTATTAATTAAATACTGCTACTACTTATTAAACAAGGGTTATGCCAAAATTTATGATTATTTTAAAAACTGAACTATTATGATAAAACCCAATCGATTGAGTTCGATACGAGGTGGAAACGCTTGATTACGCTGTTAGCTGCGTCTACTTTTTGATACATGCGTAAACTTAGGAAGGTCAGCCCTTCGCGTCTTCCTTAAACTTGGCCATTAATTCATCCAGGTCAACTTCGGCAAACGAGGTCGAATAGTCTGATAACCCGTATGGAATGATAAGTTTATTATTATTAATGATCGATCCGCAAGAATAGATAACGTTGGGTACATAGCCTTCCCGTTCATCGGCGTTAGGTATCAGCAGGGGCTCTTTAAGCCTTCCAATTTCAACAGCCGGGTCGTCAAGTTTAAGCAGGCTCGCGGCCAGTACATAGCGGCGCATAGGGCCCACGCCGTGGGTTATTACGATCCATCCATGTTTAGTTTCAATAGGCGAACCACAATTGCCTATCTGTATAAACTCCCAGCTAAACTTTGGTTTTTGCAATAAAATAGGCTTTTCCCAAATGTTTATTTTATCCGAATACATGATGTAATTATTGCAACCATCGATACGCGATATCATAGTGTATTTGCCGTTTATTTTTCGCGGAAACAGCGCCAGGTTTTTATTTTGAGCGCCCTCGCCATATAGCGGCATTATTTTAAAATTATAAAAATCGTTGGTTTGCAGTAACTTAGGCATTATCAATGCGCCATCATAGGCGGTATAAGTTGCATAAAACACACAGCTGCCATCATCATTTTTAAATTCAACAAAACGGGCATCTTCAATTCCTTTGCGCTCATACTCGGATATTGGGAATATTACCCGGTCTGATATATCCGTGTCAAGCGAAAAAACAATTTCATAATACGAGTCTGCCAGCCATAAAACCTTATCGTACTCCAGCTTTTTCATGTCGCTTTCCTGCAACTGCTGCGAATCAATGATGATACGGCGCAGGTTAGAATATTCAAAATGATGATCAAGTTTCGACTCTAACTCATGCAGCACGTCAATATTTATCTGGGTGATGGCAGCTTTATCAAAAAATAGTTTTTTATTATATACCGCGTTCCTTACAATTTCGGCCTCATCAACATAATTACCCGCAGGCAATACGGTAATATTATTATCCTTATCTATCAGGGCCCGGCGGAAAGTGATGGATGAAATATGCCCCTCGCCCACCGCCCTGAAACTCATAATAACGCGGCGCTCGCCCTCTGATAATTCGGTTTGGTCAGGGTCCTGCACGATGGAAGGATTAAAGAATGCAGCCGATTCTATAGAATACTCATGCGTAAAATAAGAACCGATAAGCAGCTTACGGTATACGGTTAAAGTATCAAAATCAATATTAAGTTCTGCCAAAAGTGGTTTTAGTTTACTGCAATGACGGTTTAAAGCGCGGGTAATATTGCGGTGGCGCTTAGAATATTCCTGTAATAAGGGAGAAATAATACTGAAAGCGTCTTCCTCGCTAATATCGGTAACACGTAGTAATACCTCTTTCGCGCGATCATTCCCGTTAAAAAAAAATCTTGCAATAACTCGTTTAGGATCTGGATTAACTCTTATGGGCTTACGTTCAACGGCTAACTTCATATATTAGAAAATGAGTTTTATAGTTAACACTAACTTGCTCAAATTGATTTGTTTTTTTATTGAGTGGTTGAGTGGATATTTACTTGAGTAGTTGGCCAACCATCAAAACACTCAACTATATCATGCTATTCCGCTTAATGAGGTATGATTTTAATATATTGTAATACCCATCCTGTATGGCCGCGTCGACGATATCAATATGATATTGCGCGCATTTTAATTCAAGTTCGTGGCGGTAATGTAGCAGCGAAGTTTGGTAGGCTTCGCGTATTTTGCCGGGATGCACCTTTACCTCATCGCCGCTTTCTATATCAATAAAATGATGCGGGCGGTTATCAAAATTAAAATCGAGTTCCTTTTGCTTATCGTTTATATTAAAAATCACCACTTCGTGCTTATTATATTTTAAATGCTGAATGGCCGCGAAAAGAGCCTGCATTTTTTCGGAATCCAGGTTATTTTCGAGCATATCGCTAAATATAATAACCAGCGAACGCTGGTGAATTTCTTCGGCAATATGATGCAATACATTGGTAATATTGGTGGTGGTATTTACTTTAGGGTTATTATACAGTTTTTCAAGTTCGGCGTATAAATAGAACAGATGCGTCGAAGCTGATTTTACCGGGCTTATCCAGTCTATCTTATCCGAAAACAGGCACAAAGCAAAAGCGTCGCGCTGCTTTTTGAACAGGTACATGAGCGAAGCTACCGCATAAATAGAAAATTGCAGTTTGTTAAGCCCTTTATCCGGAAAATTCATAGACGATGAAGTATCCAGCATTAAATAGCAGCGCAGGTTGGTTTCTTCCTCAAATTGTTTAACAAACAGCTTGTCGGTTTTGGCAAACAGTTTCCAGTCGATGTTTTTTACCGATTCGCCATTGTTATATAAACGATGTTCGGCAAATTCCACCGAAAACCCATGAAACGGGCTTTGGTGCAAACCGGTAATAAACCCCTCAACCACCTGGCGGGCCAATAACTCCAGGTTGGCTAAATGCCTTACCTGCTGATCGTCGTTAAGTTGTGCCATAGAAAAACTAAGGTAAATAAAGATTTGACAACTTTTAAAAAGTTGTCAAATCTCCACAAAAAAAGCGTTACAAAATTGTAACGCTTTTTAAATACTTTATGATATAATGGTTAAGCTAATTGCTTATCCAGTTTGCCGGCCAAAACCGATTTTGGAACGGCGCCAATTTGTTTGTCAACAATTTCGCCGTTTTTAAAGTATAATAAAGCGGGAATATTGCGGATACCGTATTTTATTGATATGCCCGGGTTATTGTCTACGTTTACTTTGCCTACAACAGCTGTATCAGCATATTCTTTTGATATTTCTTCAACTACCGGGCCAACCATTCTACAAGGGCCGCACCATTCGGCCCAAAAGTCTACCAATACCGGTTTATTTGATTTAAGCACCAATTCGTCAAAGTTCGCGTCAGTTATTTCT
>CAISKH010000191.1 GCA_903885865.1 uncultured Mucilaginibacter sp. | reverse complement strand
ATAATAGCCGCCATGGTTGATGGCTGTATCTGGCAAGCCTTTTGCATGGCATTGGCACGTGCCGCAACCAAACGTAAACCGTCTTCGAACGATAAAGCGCCCGCGGCTACCAGCGCCGAAAACTCGCCCAATGAATGCCCGGCGGCCATATCGGGCTCAAAGTCGGTTAAAACTTTGGCTAATATTACCGAGTGTAAAAATATGGCGGGCTGGGTAACATTGGTTTGCTTCAGGTCCTCATCGGTACCGTTAAACATCATATCGGTAATACGGAAGCCTAACAGCGTATTAGCCTGTTCAAACAACGCGCGGGCCTTTTCAGACTGCTCATAGATGTCTTTGCCCATTCCAACAAACTGGGCGCCCTGCCCCGGAAAAATGTATGCTTTCATTTTAGTGATTAGAGGTTAGTTAATTAGAGATTAGGTTTTTTATGGTTAATTAGAGGTTAGTGATTAGGTAATTTAAATTAATAACAAATTGTTTAAATAGTTGTGTTAGCCGCCATACACCTAATCTCTAATTAACTAACCTCTAATCGCTAACTCAATTTCGACGATATTAAGTGCAGAAACTCTGCCCTTGTTTTTTCCTGGAAAAAGCCGCCTGAAAAAGCCGATGTGGTGCTTACCGAATTTTGTTTTTGTACGCCGCGCATACACATACACAAGTGGCGGCACTCAATAACCACGCCCACGCCAATGGGTTGCAGAGTTTCCTGTATACAATCTTTTATCTCGTTAGTTAAGCGTTCCTGTACCTGCAGGCGGCGCGCGTAGGCGTCGACCACGCGTGGTATTTTGCTTAGCCCCACTACATAGCCGTTGGGTATATAGGCAATATGCGCCTTGCCAAAAAACGGCAGCATATGGTGCTCGCACATAGAATATACCTCTATGTCTTTCACCACCACCATCTGGCTGTATTCCTCTTTAAATAAAGCCGAATTCAGTATTTCTTTGGCATCCAAATCATAGCCCTGGGTAAGGTATAACAGGGCCTTGGCAATGCGTTCCGGGCTTTTTAACAGCCCCTCGCGATTTGGGTTTTCACCTATCTGCTTTAAAATATCATGGTAATGGGCCGATAGATTATCGATCAGCTCCGGGTTATAACGGTCAATTTTTTCATAGCCGTTAATATCATCATCCCTATCGGGGATAGCATTTTTATCGATCATGGTTAGGGTTTAATCACCAAAATACTCTGCCGAGTTATTTTCGGTCTCATATAATTTTACCGAATGCAGAAACACGCCTTTATAGGCCTCTATCGGTGCTTTTAACTGGTTAAAAATTTCAATGCAAAGTAATTCGGTCGATGCCATTTTGCCCCGCATAAAGTCAACATCAAGGTTAAGGTTTTTATGGTCAAGCTTTTCAATAACATGATCGTTAATGATCACTTTAAGTTCTTTCAGATCGATCAAATAACCCGTTGCATGGGTAACCTCGCCCTTTACGGTTACAAGTAAATTATAGTTATGCCCATGCCAGTTGGGGTTGGCGCATTTACCAAATACCTCTGTATTTTTCTCTGCGCTCCATTCTTCCCGGTACATTCTATGTGCCGCATTAAAATGTTCCTTGCGCGTAATATGTATCATCATAATAATTAATGGATGCAAATATACAATTTTTGGGTTTGCGGTAAGTAGTTTTCAGTGGGCAGTATAGCCCCCTCTAAATCTCCCCCGGTAGGGGAGACTTTTAAGCCCCACCT
>CAISKH010000190.1 GCA_903885865.1 uncultured Mucilaginibacter sp. | reverse complement strand
TGCACTTACACTAATAGCTTTCATTACTTTAAACTTAATATAGCTAATATACGAAATATGTTTTTGCAATAATTTTTTTCGTACTAATTATTTACCTTTCGCCAGTATTTTACACCCACCATGAACGAAGAATATTACCTGTTGGAAGGCGCCGATAAAAAGGGCCCGTTTACCTTTGATGAACTGGTAAAAATGGATATCGATATTCATACAGAAATTATTACGCCTGTTAGCGATAAGCCACAATACGCATCGGAGTTGCCAGAGCTTAACGGGTATTTTGAAGCGAAAGGCATATATTTCCCCACCGAAGATAACCTGGCCACTTTTGGCAAACGCGGACTGGCCTTTATTATTGATTATTTCCCCATATACCTGTTAGTAGAGAATACAGAGGTGTACACAGGTTTTATAACGCTGCCAACCAACTATAAATTTGGTATGCCGGTGCCCGATTCTATGCTGGTGCTTTCTGTAAGTGTTTTGATAGCTTTTTTATTGTACAACACTATTTTTGAAGCTTCACCGCTAAAAGGCAGCATTGGTAAAATGATATTCAAGTTGATAGTGGTTGACGTTAACGGCCGAGGGTTGTCACTTCCCAGGGCATTTGCGCGTAATTTAGGCGTAGTATTATCAATGACTATATGGGCGCCTTTTTTAACGGTCCTGTTTAACGAACACCGGCAAGCCTGGTATGATAGCCTGGCTAAAACTTATGTAATAATAAAACCCTGAATTTTAGGCCCATCAATACCTGTTCACCTTAAAAGAAGCCATACCGCCGCTTATTTTTATATACATTTTGTTTTTAGCGGAGCTAAACCCCGGTGTTTCGTAATCGTTGTCCTTAGTTTCGTTAAAGCCCTCAAATTTGGTAGATGCAAGGCCGGTGCTGCTTGTTATATGGCAGGCAGCGCTTTCGGGTATACTGATATGAACATCAGACATACCTGTTTCTACAATAACATTGGTAACAGCCAGTGGCTGGCCCATTGTTACGTTAAACGATGCCGCGCCGCCGCTTAATTTAAGCGACTTTACTTTAAATTTGGCAAGGTCAAAATCCAGTTTGGTGGCGCCGGCTTTTACATTGATCTCCCATTCGGGATTTGGGTTTAACTTAAACGTTGCTGTATTCGTTTTCTCGTTACCGTTGTTGCGGTTACCGTGCCAGTTCCAGTTAAAACCATGATTGTTTTTCATATCAAAATCAAGCACATAAACTGAGTCCTGTTTAGTATGGGTAAATAAGTATTTGCCGTTAAACTCTTTGGTGCCGGCATAAAACAGCTGATTAGTAGTATCGCTCAAGTTATACACTGTACCGCCGCCGCTTATATTTAAACGCGCCAGTTTTGCATCCGGGGTAAAGGGTTCATTGAAAATACTGCTCCCCTCAATTTTCACAATGCCTTTGCCGCCGTTATCATCGGTACTATCACTGCTGTCGTTGTCATTATTATAGTTGTAGTTATAGTTATTCCAAAAACCATAATGATTGCCAAACCCGCCAAATATAATTATGCCAAAGCCGGCTATTATTACCGCCAATTTTAACAACGTTGCCCATGTCGACCTGTTGTGTGCGAATATTAAATTAATGCCGCCTATTACGATGAATATGGGCCATAGGTATATCAAGTTGAGCCAATGAAAGTGCATATACCCGTAATTGTTCAGCAGGATAACTGCTCCAATTAATATCAGGACTATGCCCGGAATTATTTTATCGTTTCTCATGATCTTATTTTTTTATGCCGACGGAGGGTTCTCCCCGTTTGCAGTTGTTGATTCTTCTTTTGTTTCGCTTGCCGGCTGTTCGGTTTTTTGCCAGTCTTTTTTATCCCATGGATTTTTTGGTTTCCGCGAAAACACCAGCACCAGGCCGGCAATAATAATT
>CAISKH010000189.1 GCA_903885865.1 uncultured Mucilaginibacter sp. | reverse complement strand
GGGTTAAGTTTTTCGTATTCTCTAACAAATTTTGTAATGTAATCGGTTTGGCTAATGTCAGCTGTAGCATTGGCCAGCGCCTTGTTAAAAACTACATCCGGGTTGTTGTTGGATAACACCTTTACTAATTCGACTAATGATATTTGCATGGTTACGTTCATGCCGCCTTTAAGGTCGAGCCCCAGGGCCAGTTCTCTTTCCAGGCAATATTGATAAGAATGGCCCAAAACAGGATAGGCCGGCAATTGTGAAACAGAATCCAGGTATGCTTTTACTTTAGCAGTATCTCCTTTGGCATATGCCGCCGCGTCCTTTTCAACTTTGTGCGTCACCCATGTAAACGAAAGCTGATAGATACATACGATCGTTAATATTACAGCGAAAAATTTAATAACCCCTTTACCTTGCATCGTAAATCAAAATATGTAATTAATTAGTTTATAAGCGTTTTAAACAAGACGGCAAATCTAACAAAATTTTATAAGCATGAAATTTTAAATTAAAACAATTTTATAAGGGAGGTAAAAGGTAAAACCTGCCTGTCGGCAGGCAGGGGCGAAAGGTAAAAAGTTTTTTGTGCATAAGTTTATAATAACTGCCCGCTCACTAAACCCGCTCTAAGGTGATAAATGAATAAGGCAGCAGGTTCTTTTCATCGGGTTCATGGTCCTGCCTTTCTGTTTCTTTCCATAAATCAGCGTTAATTTCAGGGAAATAAGTGTCGCCCTCGAAATTTTCATGAATTATGGTGAGATAGATCCGGTCGGTTAAGTGGAGTGCCTGCCGGTAAATTTCGGCACCGCCAACAATAAAAACCTCAGCCTCATCCTTACATAGAGCCAGCGCGGCTTCTACAGAATTAACCACTTCGCAGCCTTCGATTTTTATAGGCTGCCGTGTTATAATGATATTCCGGCGGTTTGGTAGTGGTTTACCAACCGATTCATAGGTTTTACGCCCCATAATAATGGTATGCCCGGTGGTGATCTCTTTGAAGTGCTTTAAATCTTTAGGCAGGTACCACAACAGTTTATTATCCTTGCCTATGGCATGGTTTTGAGATATGGCGACTACAATTGAAACGATCATGATATAATTAATACACTTATGTTATTGCTACAGAAGTTAGAAAATTCAACCTCAAGCGGTCATTTCACTTTGAAATATCTTCAAGTATTTGCGCCTGTCAAACTTATATAGTTTGGCGGCGCGGTATGATACGCCTTTTTGCTTTTCAACCAACTCTTTCAAAAAGCCATAGCTCAGCATTTTTTTACGGAAGTTCCGCTTATCCAGTTTTTTATTTAAAATGGCTTCATACAATCCCTGCAACTGGGTTAAAGTGAATTTTTCGGGCAACAGGTCGAACGCTAGCGGCTGATAGTTTAACCGTTTGCGTATTATGCCAAAACCTTTTCTGAATATCTCGCTATGGTCAAATGCCAGTTTAGGCAGGTCATTAACAGAGCGCCATATAGCTTTACGCGCGTAGGGGCTAATGGGTCTTAGTTCTTTTTGTCCATTAATGCGTATCAACGCGTAATAGCCTACCGTTATTACCCTTCCCTGAGGGTGCCTGTTCACTTCACCAAAGGTATGAAACTGTTTCATCGGCAGGTCGCGCAGGCCGGTAAGCTCATATAATATACGGTCGGCAGCGTCATCCAGGCTTTCATCCTGTTTTACAAAATAACCGGGTAGCGCCAGCCAGTCTTTAAAGGGCTCTTCGTTGCGCTCTATTAATAATATTTTAAGTTCCCCCGCGTCAAACCCAAAAATTAAACAATCAATTGAAAATGCAGAATCAAATGTGGGTAGTATTTCTTCCAAACGTTTTTATAATTAAAGTTTATAATTTATAAGATATAGGCTTATAAGGCATCAAAAATAAATAAAAATAAATTTAATGGTGTAATTTTCACACCTTATATTCGTGCAAAATTATTTGGGCATAACAGATGCATAAAATTTCCAAAATAGGGGTTCTTACATCAGGCGGAGACGCGCCGGGAATGAACCCTTGTATCCGTTCGGTTGTGCGTACGGCAATATACAACGGCTTGCAGGTTGTTGGTATAAGGCAGGGGTATAAGGGGATGATAGAGAATGATATGTATGATATGGAAACCCGCTCAGTAAGTAATATATTGAGCCTGGGCGGTACTATTTTAAAAACAGCGCGCTGCAATGAGTTTCGTACAGATGAGGGGATGGAAACCGCCTATAAAAACATAAAAGCCCGGGGAATTGAAGGGCTGGTAGTGATAGGAGGGGATGGTACTTTTACAGGGGCGCTGCGTTTTTCGCAAAAACACCCGGATATTGCGGTGATAGGCATACCAGGCACCATTGATAACGACCTGTACGGCTCAACGTATACGCTGGGTTTTGATACAGCCACCAACACAGTTATTGAAGCTATTGATAAAATACGCGATACAGCCGACTCGCACGACCGTTTGTTTTTTATCGAAGTGATGGGGCGCGATTCGGGCGCTATTGCCTTGCGGGCCGGAATATCATGCGGGGCCGAGGCTATATTGCTTCCTGAAAAATCAACGGCCATTGACGACCTGATAAAAAGTCTGAAAGAGGGGCAGCTGAACAAAAAATCATCAAGCATAGTTATAGTTGCCGAAGGCGATAAAAGCGGCGGTATATACGACCTGGCCAAAGCCGTGCAAAAGGAAGTAAAAAATTACGATATCAAAGTTACCATATTGGGCCACTTACAAAGAGGCGGAAGCCCAAGCAGTTTCGACCGTGTGCTGGGCAGCCGGCTTGGTTATGCAGCGGTTAACGCACTTATTGCCGGCGAATCGCAAAAAATGGTTGGGTTAAGCGCAAATTATATAAAGCTGACCAGCCTGGAAGAGGCCCTTACCGAACATGAGTTTAAACTGGAGCCCGACCTGTTAAAGATGATGGAGGTTCTTTCCATATAATGATCGCGGTGGTATATAGCGGATCGAACAATGCCGACTGGCGGCTGGCAGACAAAGGAAGAACAATTGCGTCTTTCAAAACCAATGGCATTAATCCCTATTTTATTGACGAAAAACATATCATCCAGTTGCTTAATAAAAACATCAACCTGATACACCATGCGGAAGAAATAAAGCGCATCTATTTTTTTGGGGCGGGCGCCTCTTCTAAAGAATTGAGGGATGTAGTGTATATTGCATTCTCCTCGTTTTTTAAATTTGGGAAGGTATCAGTAGCGCATGATATTGAGGGAGCCGCCATTGCCTGCTGCCGCAATAACCCGGGCATTATTGGTATATGCGGCAGCGGTTCGAACGCGGCCTGGTATGACGGACATAAAGTTAAACCCAACAATTACGGCCTGGGTTATATTTTAGCCGATGAGGGTTCGGGCAACTGGCTGGGCCGCGAGTTAATAAAGAGCTTTATGAATGAAACTTTGCCCGAAAACCTGCGAAAAAAATTTGAGCACCGCTACGATGCCGACCGTAAAACGTTGCTTGAAAAGGTTTACCGGCAAAAACAACCTGCCTTGTTCCTGAGTTCATTCACCGATTTTTTTATTGATAATTATGATGATCAATATCTTAAAAGCGTCATAAAAAATGGTTTTAACAAACTAATAAATACTTACATATTACCTTTGCACCGGCAACACCCGCAAGCGTCTGTACATTTCGAAGGATCGGTTGCTTTTGGCTTCCAGGATGACCTGCGCGGTGCTGCCGCGGCCGCTGGGCTTGAAATTGCCGGCATTATAAAAGAACCTATAAACAATCTATTAACATATTATTCAAATAAAAATTAAAAAATCATGAAAATAGGAATTAACGGTTTCGGCCGTATTGGCCGCCTGGCATTCAGAGCTGCAATTGAAAGACCCGGCATTGAAGTCGTTGGTATTAATGACCTTGTTGAGCCCGATTATATGGCTTATATGTTAAAATATGACTCAACCCATGGTCCTTTTAAAGGCACTATAGCTGTTGAAGGCGGGCATTTGGTTGTAAACGGTAAAACCATACGCGTAACTGCAGAAAAGGACCCTGCTAACCTTAAATGGGGAGAAGTAGGAGCCGAAATAATTATTGAATCAACAGGTTTGTTTTTAACCCTTGAATCAGCTCAAAAACATATTGACGCGGGCGCAAAAAAAGTAGTAATGAGTGCACCCGCAAAAGACGATACGCCTACGTTTGTAATGGGTGTGAACCATAAAAAATTAACAGCCTCACAAACTATTGTATCAAATGCTTCATGTACCACCAACTGCCTTGCACCGATAGCTAAAGTATTGAATGATAGTTTTGGTATTGAAGAAGGTTTAATGAGCACTATACATGCGGTAACCGCCACCCAAAAAACAGTTGACAGCCCATCGGCAAAAGACTGGAGAGGCGGCCGTGGCGCTTACCAGAATATTATCCCATCATCAACAGGCGCGGCAAAGGCGGTTACACTGGTTATTCCTGAATTGAAAGGGAAACTAACAGGAATGTCTTTCCGTGTTCCGGTGCCTGATGTATCGGTTGTTGACTTAACAGTTCGCTTGAAAAAAGGCGCCTCTTATGAGCAGATCAAAGCCGCCATGAAAGCAGCATCGGAAGGTGAACTGAAAGGAATTTTGGGCTATACCGAGGATGATGTTGTATCTGAAGATTTTAAAGGCGACGCGCGCACATCAATTTTTGATGCTAAAGCCGGTATAGCTTTAAATGACAACTTTGTTAAAGTGGTATCGTGGTACGATAACGAGTGGGGTTATTCTAATAAGTTAATCGATTTGGTTCAGGAATTAGGGAAACTATAGCTCTCGCCCCCCAGCCCCCTAAAGGGGGAGTTGAAAACCTAAAAGAAAAGCCCTCGTTTTTAAATGAGGGCTTTTTTATGTTAAACCATTTTACTAATTGCTCCCCCTTCAGGGGGTTGGGGGGTTAGACTTGCTGAATAGAATCGTTCACATCATCGGCATCGCTTTTCATTTTTGATTTTGCATTATCAATATGCCCCTTCGCGGCTTCAATTACATCATCGGCGTGTGCTTTTACTTTATCAGACACACCGTCCCTATAATTATACAAGTCATTAACCGCATCGCTGAATTTTGATTTGGCCTTGTCGGCAACGTTGGTGCCATATTCTTTCAGGTTATCGGTTGCTGATTGTGCTTTGTTTTTTGCTTTACCTACCGTGTCATTTATATAATCGGTAATATCGCCTCTAAGTTTTTCACCAGAGTCGGGGGCCAGTAATAAGGCTATGGCGGCTCCTGCTGCGGCTCCTGCTAACAGCGCGGCTAATAATTTTCCTTGATCTTTCATTGTTTTTCGTTTATGTAGATTAGAATGATACAACAACAATGCCAAGTTCCATTTGCGGGGTGAGGCAAAAAAAAACATCCGCCTGTTGTGGGCGGATGTTTTAATACGTTTAAAATGATTATATTATCCTTCAATAACCTTTACATTTACCGCATTTAAGCCTTTTCTACCGTTTTCGATCTCAAACTCTACTTTATCATTTTCACGGATCTCATCGATAAGGCCTGTTGAATGAACAAATACGTCCTGGCCGCCACTGCTTGGAGTGATAAAGCCGAACCCTTTTGTTTCATTAAAAAATTTTACTGTTCCTTCTTTTTGCATTGTTTTTATTTATTAAAGCGCGCAAGATACGCATAATTATTTGAACGAAATGCAATGTACAGGTAATTATAACCCAGATAAGCATAAACGAAGTCCAAACACTATGGTATTATTTGTATTTTTATGGCTTAATACACTCCAAAATATGAAGAAATTTATCCTGCTTACCGGCCTTTGTGTTTCATTAACCGGCATTAAAGCTTTCAGCCAAACTACTATAGCAGCCAAAGACGCCGCAAAACATTTAAATGAGAAGGTTATTGTTTGCGACAAGGTTTACGGCGGTAAATTTTTAAGCGGATCAAACCTTACCCTCGTTGATGTTGGTGGCAGCCACCCGGATGAGTTGCTAACCTTAATTATTAAAGGCGACGACCGCAAAAAGTTTAAAAACCCACCCGAGGAAGACCTGAAAGGTAAAAAAGTATGTATTACCGGGCAGATCATCGATTATAAAGGCAAACCCGAAATTGCAATTACCGATCCAGAGCAGATAAAAGTGCAGGAGTGAGTGGTGAGTGGAAAGTAGTTAGTAGTCAGTAGTGAATTATGAGTGGTTCTTTTTCAATAAGTATTATTTTTGCCTACTGCCTACTGCCTACTGCCTACTGCCTACTGCCTACTGCCTACTGCCTACTGCCTACTGCCTACTGCCT
>CAISKH010000188.1 GCA_903885865.1 uncultured Mucilaginibacter sp. | reverse complement strand
GCATATGCCAAGGGAGAATTCAAAGGCGAATTTGGACAGATCCGCGAACACATCGTTGTCGAAGCCACCTGGCTGGGTAACTTCGAGCCTTATACCACCGCTGAAGTCAGCAGCTTTATTGCTGAAATGATGCGAAGCAATGGGCAGCAGGCATTGATCGACGAATATGGGTTACAGGCGTTCACCGTCAGGGTGCTGACTAAAGAACGTACGATCTGTGAAAAGATCATGAGCCTGGTCAGGTTCTCTTACACCGAACAACCCTACGAGGATTTGGCGAAAAAGATCAGGCATATCTATGATATACATATGTTATTGAAAGATGCCGCCGTCGCCGCCTTTTTTGATTCAGATGAGTTTGATAAATTGTTAAACATGGTCGGAAAAGATGATATTTTGACATACAAGAATAATAACGGCTGGCTGAGCGCACCGCCGCAAAATGCCATTATCTACGCGGAGTCGGAAGCGACCTGGGCAGCGATCCGCCAACCCTACCGTACCACATTTAAAGATTTGGTGACAGGTATATTGCCGGAAGAGGTGGAACTTATCGACACCTTAAAGCGCGTGTCAGGGAGGCTCCAGCGTGTGGCATGGAATGTTGGCAGCTGATTGGGGTTGGAAATATATTCATTCAAGTCTCCAATTTGCGTTAGGTTTTTTTTGCGTAAATTGCGTTACAAAATCGTTCTATAAAATCCGGTAAAATTGAATTAATTTAAAAGGCTACCATCGAGGCTATCACTTTTGGAGCTGGTTCAAAAAACCTCATTTAAACGTTAAAAACGCACTTATTCGACAGGAAAAAGTCTTTAAAATAGAGCCTCCGGATCTACATATTTAAAAGAAATTTCCATTGTTATCTTTTGATCCTTTAATTAAAAAAAGTTTTATCTTTACGGTATCAATCGTTCTATCAAATACTTATAAAATCAATAAAATAGCAAGGGTACTTTTGAGGGTACCAGTTTGATTTAAATCTGTAATTAACACATTGTAAAGGCTATACAAAAATAAATACGCCCCCAGCGGGATCACTGAAACACGCAAGCATCAATATACTTGCGTGTTTTTTTTTATTTTTTGTTTCGATCGGCAGAAGCCAAAATAACGAAGCGACTATAGCTTTACCCTCGCATTCAACTTAATATCCTCTGATGAGGCGCCTACTAATATTTGATAAAATCCGGGTTCGGTTACGCGTTTCATTTCCTGGTTATAAATGTAAAAGCTATCCTTTTTCAATATCATCTTTACTTCTTTTTCTTCGCCCGGGGCTAATTTTATGCGCTCAAACCCGCGCAGCTTACGCACATAGGTGGTAACCGAACTCAGCTCCTGGTGAATATAAAGCTGCGCTACTTCTTCACCTTCCCGGTCGCCGGTATTTTTCAGCTTAAAGGTAACGGCAATTTCATCCTTTGATCGGTAAGCACCGGTATCAACTTTCAGGTTACTGTATTGAAATGTGGTATAGCTCAAACCAAAACCAAACGGGTAAAGAAACCCGCGCACATTTGCATTGCCCGATCCGTCGGCCGATGGTTTCATAGGGAACGAAAGCGGTATTTGCCCCACGGCTTTAGGGAACGGCACCGAAAGCTTGCCGCCCGGATTATATTTACCGAATATCACATCGGCAATAGCGGTACCGGTATCTTCTCCCAAATACCAGGCTTCCAGTATGGAGGGTATGTTTTTATTGGCGAAATTAATGGTCACCGGCCTGCCGCCAACCAATATCAACACGGTTGGCTTATGCAGCGCGGCAATTTTCTCTAATAATAATTCCTGGCGGCCGGGTAATTTCAGGTCTATCCTGGAATAAGTTTCGCCAATAGTATGGTCGTTATCGCCCATAGCTAAAAATACCACGTCAGCTTTTGAAGCAGTAGCTACAGCTTCATCAATACCTTTGGTTTCATCATCTGTCAGAGGGAAATCCTCAATATCACTCGCGGGGAAATTTTTATCTATATGGGTACATCCTTCAGCGTATAACAAGTCAACCGACGATGGTAAGGCCTTTTTTAGCCCGTCATAAACAGTTTCCACATAAGTATTGGTAGGTCCGTAGCGTGATAGCATGCTTTTTTCTTCCTTAGCATTAGGGCCAATAAGTGCCACTGTTTTTAATTTCTCTTTAGCAATAGGTAAAAGATGATCCTGATTTCTGAGTAAAACAATGCCTTCATGCGCGGCACGGAATGCCAAAGCCTGTGCTTCTTTATTATGCACAACCACATCTGCTTCGCCGGTATTAGCGATATAAGGATGATCAAATAATCCCAGCCAGAATTTAACGGCCAATACTTCCCTTACCCGTTCGTCCACAATGCTCATGGGGATACTTCCGTTTTTGATTCCGCGGCGCATAGCATTGATATATAAACGCGGGTTATCAAAATCAGTACGCACGTCAACTCCGGCCGTTAATACCATACGCGCTGCATCAGCGCTATCTTTAGCTACATGATGTTTGGCAAAAAGATCCTCTACGGCGTGACTGTCGCTCACTACATAACCGTTAAACCCAAATTGCTTGCGTAAAATATCAGTTAAAAAATAGTGGCTGGCGGCAATAGGTACGCCATCATAATCATTGTACGATGCCATAGCGCCTTTGGCATGGGCCTCTGTAAAAGCTACGCGAAATGCCTCAAGGTACAGGTCCCACATTTCGCGCGGTGCAACGTGGGGGTCAACCCTTGTTCCGCCATCGCGACCGCCTACCGGGATGCTATAAACAGCAAAGTGTTTTACGGTTGATACCACACCATTTTTTTGTATGCCCATTATACACTCCTTACCCAACTGTCCCACCAGGAAAGGGTCTGACCCGTACGTTTCTTCTATACGGCCCCAGCGCGGATCGGATGATACGTCCAGTATGGGCGAATAAATATTGGTATAGCCCAATGTTTTAGCTTCCCTGCCTATAACATTCCCTATTTTAGCCACCAGGTCCTTATCAAAGGATGATCCCTGCCCTAATTGCGCTGGGAAATACGTAGCTTTCATGTGGTTAAGGCCGCGTATGCCTTCACCGGTGAAATCAACCGGGATGCCTAATCGGGTTTGTTCAACAAACCATTTTTGTATCGCGTTTAATGCTTTCGCATGAGCGGAGTAAGGGAAGGCGTATAAAGTGTCTTTGCGCAGGCCGGTAAGCTGTTCATCAATGTTGGCAATGCCGTCTTTCCAAACACTATCGCGCCAGCCGGGCTGGGGTAAATGGTCTTTTAAAACCGCGCCGTAACCATATAGCGTGGTTAGCTGGCAGGTTTTTTCCTCCATCGTCATCTGGCTCAACAAATCGTTTACCCGCGCCGCTACAGGTTTTGTAGGATCTTCATATATATCCTTTTTGCCGTTTTTATTGAAATCTATCCAGCCATCCTGGTAAAGGGCTGGCTTAGGCTTAAAGGCGGGCAGTATGGCTATTAAAACACATAGCAACGTAGGAAGTAATGTATATTTTTTCATTTAATGATACCCGCTCAATTTACAACTTTTTTCAGTTCAACGCGTCGATTTAACGTCATTACTTTACAAAGATAGGTTTCGCTTGTATAAAAAGCTTTATCGACCGGTTGTTTAACAATGGTCTAACCAAACAATATAATTTTACTTATTCGCATAAAAATCTATATTCACATTTTTAAAAATGGCTTAAATTTAGTTTTTTAATAAACCTATGCCTCAAAAAACTTTGTCTATTATTATTCCGGCTTATAATGAAGAAAAAAATATTCCTTTGGTTATTCCCGGTATAATTGATTTTTGCAGGAAGAACAGTTATCAGCTTATTATAATAAATGATGGCAGCAGCGATAATAGCAAAGAGGAATTAATAGGTCTAGGGGCTGAAGACTGTTTAACTGTAATACACCACAAAATAAACCATGGTTATGGGGGCGCCATAAAAACTGGGATAAGCGCCTGCGAAACTACTTACCTGGTAACTATAGATTGTGATGGGCAGCACCTGGTGGATGATGTTAAGGACTTGTATGAGCAACTTTTGTTGCATGACGCAGATATGGTTGTTGGCAGCAGGAAGGGGCTGAGATCAAACAGTGTTACCCGCTCAGTTGGCAAGCAGATTATACGTTTTATTATCAAAAGGCTTATGCCACTGCCTATTTATGATATCAACTCGGGGATGAAGTTATACCGGACAGATCTTGGAAAAAAATATTGCAAAATATGCCCCGATGGCATGGCGTATAGCGATGTTATTTGCCTTACTTTTATTAATAAATATCACAGGGTAATAGAAACACCAATAAGTATTAATGAGCGAAAGTTAGGGCAAAGCACTGTAAGTATGAGAACTGCTTTACACACTATCTACGAAGTATTTAATATTATTATTCTTTTTAACCCTATACGTATTTTTCTGCCCGTTGCCTTAGTTGCTATAGGCAGTGGAATAGCTTGGGACATACCTATTTTTTTACGGGGAAATGGTGTTTCTGTAGGCGCCATGCTTGCTATCGTATTTGGGCTGATCACTTTATTTTTTGCTGCCCTTGCTGAACAATTATCACAAATAAGGAAAAGAGATCTGTAAAGAAAATTATAACTGCCATATTTTTAAGTGTGTTCAAGAAATCATAAAAATGTCTAAACCAAATAAAAACGTTTTAATTTTAGGGATAATATTGCTTGTTGCGTTAGTAGCCGTATACGTTAATCATTTCAACAATGGCTTTCATTTTGATGATTCGCATACGGTGGTTGATAATGTGCATATCAGAACCCTTAAAAATGTCCCTGCTTTTTTTTCTGATCCAAAAATGTTCAGCGCCGATCCGCTGCACTGGTCATTAAGGCCCATTGTAACCACTACACTTGCTATTGATTATTGGATAGCCGGAGGGCTAAACCCCCTTTATTTTCAATTATCTACTTTTATCTGGTTCGCGCTTTTAGGGGTGTTTATATTTTTTATGTATAAAAACTTACTTTACAAAGCAATTGACCATACCTGGGCCATTTATATAGCGCTGGCAGCCACAGCATGGTACGTATTGCATACGTCAAATGCCGAAACCGTAAATTATATTATTGCCCGGTCTGATGTTTTATCAACGTTTTGTATCGTCGCATCATTTTTAATATACATTGCTTTCCCAGCCAAACGCAAATTGTTTTTATATGCTTTACCTGCTGTTATTGGCGTATTTGCCAAAGAAACTGTTTTAGTGCTGATTATTTTGATGTTTTTTTACATCACGCTGTTTGAGGAAGGACTTTCTGTTTTTGATCTGTTTAAATCAAAACATTTGAAAAAAACGGGGGCCGCAATAACAAAGATTTTACCGCTTTTTTTTATTTTATTGGTAGCGCAAATTTATGCCCTCTCAAAAATAACCGGTACAACAGGTATTTCCAATCCGCTTTTTCCCTATCTGTTCACCCAGGCCTATGTTTGGGTGCATTATTTTATTGCTTTCTTTTTACCGATGAATTTAAGCGCCGATACCGATTGGAGTACAATTACAAACGTTTTTGATGAAAGGGTAATTATTGGGTTAGTATTTGTAATAAGTTTGATCATCGCTATTTTTAAAACATCACGCAAAAAAGAAAGCAGGCCCATTGCATTTGGTTTAATATGGTTTGCGGCAGCGTTGTTACCAACCTCAGTTGTGCCACTATCGGAAATCACAAATGATCATCGTATGTTTTTCCCATTTATTGGCCTTTCTCTTAGCGTAGTTACTTATGTTGGGTTATTGCTCGTAAAAATGGATGAGAAAGACAGTAAAACGGCTAGGTACAGGATCCTTGCTATTACTGCTTTTATGCTGGTTTTGGTTTTAAATGCTTATGGTGTTCATCAGCGCAATAAAATATGGAAAAATGAAGAAACTCTTTGGCTGGATGTTACCGTAAAAAGCCCCCTGAACGGGCGCGGATTAATGAATTATGGATTAACACAAATGGCAAAAGGTAACTACGATATTGCCGATACTTATTTTGAAAAGGCTACCCAATACCTGCCTTATTATAACTCGCTATACATTAATATAGGCATATTAAAGGGCGCAACAGG
>CAISKH010000187.1 GCA_903885865.1 uncultured Mucilaginibacter sp. | reverse complement strand
GGTTGGGATGATCGATCTGTTTTCCTTCAACAATACCCAGGTAGGGTTGACGATATGTTTTATGCACCCATAAATAGCAGAACATTTTTCCTTTATAACAGAAAAACGGCATCCGGTATTTCCATTCGGCAGTTATGTTTTTATCCTGCTTTAAGATTATGCTTCTTAGAGCAAGCAAACAGCTATTTACAGGTTCTGAATGCTGCAGATAAAAGTTGTCTAGATCATTTAACATATTAACCTCACAATGCTTTATTGTTTCCCTTTTTAGGGGGTTAGAGGGCCTAATCTCTGCCTTATCGCCTCATACAAAATCACCCCCGTAGCCACCGACACATTCAACGATTCTATCTCACCATACATAGGTATTTTAGCTAAATGATCGGCTATGCGGATGATCTCGCTGCGCACACCGTCTTCTTCCGATCCCATGATGATGGCTGTTGGGGCCGTGTAATCGGGTTTGTAAATGTATTCTTTGGTTTTTTCGGTACAACAAACCAGTTGCAGGCCCGATTCCTGTAAAAACTTAATGGTTTGCATAAAATTGTCATGCCGGCAAACGGGTATATTGTACAACGCCCCGGCAGATGTTTTTATAGCATCGGGATTTATCTGGGCCGAGCCTTTAGCGGGCACGACAATGGCGTGCACCCCGCTGCATTCGGCTGTACGGGCAATGGCACCCATATTGCGTACATCGGTAATAGAATCCAATACCAATATTAACGGAACTTCGCCTTTTTCAAATATTTGAGGAATAATATCTTCTATCTTCTGATAAGTAATGGGTGAGATGAAGGCGATAACTCCCTGGTGGTTTTTCTGAGTGATGCGGTTCAGCTTTTCAACGGGCACCTGCTGTGCTGTAAGCTGGTATTCGTTCAGCAATTCTTTCAGCTCATTAAGCAAGCCGCCGCCAATACCTCTTTGAATATATAAGGATTCAATTTCTTTACCCGAGCGTATGGCTTCTATAACCGCGCGTATGCCAAAAACCACCTGGTTACTTTCGCGGCTTTCCCTATTATTATTATACATTTATAATTAAATTAAAGGTGTAAAAATAGCCATATTAATTAACTTTATATCGGCGCGCGAAAATGCTGTTTTCAGTTATAAATTTTCAGATTAATATGCAAAATGTATTTATTAACAAGGGTTTATTTACATCCTTTTTATAGCTGAAATTTATATTTTTCAACAAAGTGCTGTTAACAACAAAGTGCCAAAATCTAATCGTTTTGACGGTTTCCGACTTTGCAAAAAAAAGATATCAAGGCTGAGTGAATTCGTCGTTTTTTAGTATATTTTTGGATGTATGATTTTTGATAACGATAACCAGCCAGATAAGCCTAACACAAACGAAAAACGCAGCCGTTTAACTAACCCTACACCTTATAGTGGATTAGGTAAACTGCCTCCGCAGGCGACCGATCTTGAGGAAGCCGTACTCGGTGCGTTAATGCTGGAGAAGGATGCCCTTTCTTCTGTTATCGATATTTTAAAGCCGGATGTTTTTTACCGGGACAATCACCAAAAAATATTCCGTGCCATACAGGTGCTGTTTGAAAAAACATCGCCGGTTGATATATTGACAGTTACTGCGCAACTGCGCCTGCAAGGCGAGCTGGAAATGATAGGCGGCGCTTATTATATAACCGAGTTAACCAACCGGGTTGCTTCGGCAGCCAATATTGAGTTTCACTCGCGTATAATTATTCAAAAATTTATTCAGCGCGAGCTGATCCGTATCTCGACAGAAGTGATCAACAGCGCGTACGAGGACACCACCGATGTGCTCGACCTGTTGGATAAAGCGGAAAAAAACCTGTTCGAAATAGCCCAAAACAACCTGCGTCGTGATTCGCGCAGGATGGACGACCTGCTGCATGAAACCTTAAAAGAAATTGAGGCCCTTAAAGATAAAAAAGACGGCCTTACCGGGGTTGCCTCTGGGTTTACTGACCTGGACCGTATGACCTCCGGCTGGCAAAAATCAGACCTGGTTATCATAGCGGCCCGCCCGGCAATGGGTAAAACGGCCTTTGTATTAAGCTGCGCCCGTAATGCCGCAGTTGATTTTAATAAACCTGTAGTTGTATTCTCGCTCGAAATGTCGTCTGTACAATTAGTTAACCGCTTAATATCCGGCGAAACAGAAATTGAACAGGAAAAAATACGTAAAGGCACTTTAGAGGAGTGGGAATGGCAGCAAATTCACTCAAAAATAGGCCGACTTGAACAGGCCCCGCTGATTATTGACGATACCCCCGCCCTGAGCGTATTCGAATTCCGCGCAAAATGCCGCCGTTTAAAATCGCAGCATGATATTCAGCTCATCATAGTTGATTACCTGCAACTAATGCAAGGCAAAACCGATGGCAAAGGCGGCGGCAACCGCGAACAGGAAATAGGTAGTATTTCAAGAGCGTTAAAATCTGTAGCCAAAGAGTTAAACGTGCCGGTAATTGCTTTGTCGCAATTAAGCCGCGCGGTTGAAAATCGTCCGGGTGCTTCAAAAAGGCCGATGCTGTCTGATTTACGTGAATCGGGTTCAATTGAGCAGGATGCCGATATGGTGCTGTTTCTTTATCGCCCCGAATACTACGGTTTGGATGTTGATGAAGATAATAACCCAACACAAGGTATTGGCGAAATTATTATTGCCAAACACCGCAACGGTGAGACCGGCAGGGTAAGGCTTAAATTTGTTGGCAAATATGTTAAGTTCACTGATCTTGACCAGGGCGAAGCGTTCCCGACACAGAGCCCGTTTGCCGGGCTCAACCCATCACAGGATTTTGATAAACCAAGCAATTTTATTATCCGGCCATCGCGTATGGATGATATAGATGATGAGCAACCATTTTAAGCCGGTGTGAGACTTGTTTAGGATAAATTTTCAGCCTGATCTTTCATATCCATTAGCGCAAGCAGTACCCGGTTTCTATCCTCTTCAATTTTTTTGGTGTCTTGTCCTTCCAGCATTTTGTCAACCTTTTTTGATAAAAGGGCGATCAACTCCTCATTAATTTCGATTTTCCCCAGGTCATTAAGCCAGGTTTGAATGGACGGGCCCACATGTTCTAAAAAATGCTTTATTCCTCCCTGCCCGCCCGAAAGGTAAAGGTTAAGAAACGGCCCAAGCAACGCCCACCGCAACCCGGGGCCCTGTGAAATGGCCAGGTCAACATCTTCTGCCGATACTACGCCTTGCTGCACCAGGTAAAAGGCTTCCTGCCAAAGCGCCGCCTGCAAACGGTTGGCTACGTGCCCTTTCATTTCTTTGTTTAACCTGATGGGCTTTTTCCCGATAGCCGTATAAAACGCGAGGGTTTGCCGAATGGCCTCTTCAGACGTTGCCTTTCCGCCGCAAACCTCTACCAGCGGAATAAGGTGCGGCGGGTTAAACGGATGCCCCAGCAGTATTCGTTCCGGGTGTTTCGCGTGCAATTGAAATTCGGATGGCGTTATACCGCTCGAACTGCTCACCAGCAATACTGAAGGGTCTGTGCAGGCATCCAATCTTTTAAAAAGTTCCTGCTTAAAAGCTAATATTTCGAGCGCATTCTCCTGCACAAACTGCACATCGCGGACCGCTTTTTCAACATCGCTTTCAAAGTGCAATAAGTTTAATTGTAAGGTAGGGTCGTTAGCGGCAATAGCTGTCCTGAGGCTTTTTTCAGCGCCTGGCGCGGGATCGCTGGCGGTAACTTCAAAACCTTTGCTCAAAAAATAAGTGGCCCAACTGGTTCCTATCACCCCGGTGCCAATAACGCCAATATGTTTAATGTTTTGGTGCAGCATAGTTTAAGTGTTTAATGTTGGTTATAAAAGGAACAGGAACCCCTCATTCAATACCATATTATTTACCCCCGCGTTAGGTATCCGTATCCCGGCATTGCTCATATGCCTTATGCCGGGCCTGAGGTCAAGGTACCATTTTTTATATATCCTTAAATTTAAACCTGCATCCAAATTGTTTGCAAATACAAAACCGGGT
The DNA here is from genome assembly GCA_903885865.1 of uncultured Mucilaginibacter sp. Classification (GTDB taxonomy): domain Bacteria; phylum Bacteroidota; class Bacteroidia; order Sphingobacteriales; family Sphingobacteriaceae; genus Mucilaginibacter. The sequence continues at coordinate 796 of CAISKH010000187.1, read as the reverse complement.
GATTGCCGGTGCGGCGTGCCCGAAGCATAGTGCGGACCCGAACTTATTAAAAGATAAAAACTTAACAAGTTGTTTGAAACGTTTTTCCTGAATAAAAATCCAAAATTAACCCCTGCTTCATAACCCTCTACAAAGTCAATTGATGGAGGATATATCCTGTACTTTGTTGTATTATATTGGGGTTGTACCAATATATCTATTCCAAAATTCTTTTTCCTTGAAATAGCATGATAATATTGCAGCTGATAAAAAGTTACCTGGTAGTAATAGTCGGTATTTAATGCGATGTTATGATTATCGTTGCTAAATAGTTGCCCGATATATTGTATGCCATTACCGGCTATAAATCCTATTTTATTTTTCCGTCCATTAAATAAAGTGTCTTGCGCAAATGCAGCATTTATGGTAAAAAAAGCACTAAAACCAATTAATAGCAGCAATACTTTTTTCTTCATTTAATGGCGGGTATAAGGTCAAAAACAAATTACGGAAAATATTTGCAGATAGTTGCCCGGGTTACCCATGCCAGTCTCAATAAAAAAGCCACCTGCTATTAAGCAATTGGCTTTTTATTTTAATTTTGAAACTTCATTAAAATCCGGTCATTGATTTAAACCGGTATTCATAGGGCGGTTCTGCGCCCAATAAATTCTTCACAAAATAATCCCAACGGCGGCGCATCATATAAGTGGAATATTGCCCGTAACCATGCGGGCTGTTAGGGAATATAACCAGGTCGTAATTTTTGTTAGCCTTTTCCAGTGCTTCAACAACCAGTAAGGTGTTTTGGGGCGGC
>CAISKH010000186.1 GCA_903885865.1 uncultured Mucilaginibacter sp. | reverse complement strand
CGCTCCATGGATATTGTTCCGTTGCTTAAAAAAATGGGCGATGTTGATGTACTGGTAAGCGGTACACAGGGCGATCTGAACTTGCCTTTCGCTATAAAATATAAATTGCATGGTTTTGGTTTTGTGTTTGGCAAAGCCGGCGGGGTTGACCTCTGGAAATCATTTTTACGGTCGCGTTTACGTAAATTCATTAAAGAAATTAATACCCTGCCTATTGATAAATACGACCTGGTGATCAATGATTTTGAGCCGGTATCGGCCTGGGCCTGTTATGTCAATAACAAACCCTGCATTGGTTTGAGCCACCAGGCAGCCGTGCTGCACGAAAACGCGCCAAAGGCCGAAGATACCGATATGATGGGCAGGCTCATCCTTAAAAACTATGCCCCGGTTACCGCGCAATATGGCTTCCATTTTAAATCGTTCGATAAAAATATATTTACCCCGGTAATACGCCAGCAGGTGCGCGAGCAGGAAATTACCAATAAGGGCCACTATACCGTTTATTTGCCGGCTTATGATGATAAAAGGCTGATCAAACGGTTATCAGAATTTAAAGACGTGGAATGGGATGTTTTTTCGAAACATAATAAAAAAGTATTCAAGCATAAAAATGTATCTATACAGCCCATTGATAATAAAGCCTTTATAAAAAGCATGGCGCAAAGCGCAGGCGTGCTTAGCGGCGGCGGTTTTGAAACCCCTGCCGAAGCCCTCTTTATGAAGAAAAAGCTGCTGGTAATACCCATGAAGAACCAGTATGAGCAGCAATTAAATGCCGCTGCTTTAAAGGATATGGGCGTGCCCGTTATAAAAAGCCTCAAACCCAAGCATGATGAAAAAATTCAGGATTGGCTAAACAACGGCAAGCCGGTTAAAGTAAATTACCCCGACAATACACAGCAGGTGCTTGATCTGTTGTTTAAGGAGTTTGAAAAAACTGTTTAATAAGTGGATTTTTTCAATTATTTTTTCGCTAAAGTATATTCAGCCCAAAAATCTGAAGATTCAAGTCGGTAAATCATATTGGGGTTTGGGGCAGTATTTCCTCCGCCGCCAATACCACCATCAGAGGGGGTATCAAAAACCGGCCTTGATGGTTGCGCAGATCTATTTGTACTCGTTTGTCGTGTCGGGGCATTTATTTTAATATTATAACTAAATTTTACTGAATCATTAACAGCAATACCTATATATTTTAATGGTATAGCCAGTTCATAAACAAAACACATGGTTTTGTCAAAACGAGCCGCCGCCTTTATCCCATCTGTGTTATAAACAGAAATAAGTGTATCCACGCCTTTTATACCTATAATCTTTATTTCCTTAAATGCATCATCAGCCAATAAATTAATAGCCTCATATAATGAGTCAGTCTCTTTTTTATGTGCCGGCCTTTCTTTAACGTCAATATTAAAATAAGCATATTGCTTTGCATCTATACTTAAAGCCTTTTCCTTATCCACTAATGGGAAAGTAATAGCTACATTATTCGGAGCTTTTTCTCTTTTTCTTTTTTCAACTGAATGGCTAACTGTAAAAGTAATACCACCATGCACTATCTTCTCATCGCCAAACACTCCCAACGCTTGTACTGTTAAGTAAAGTTTGTTATCGTCGTTACATATAGTGTATTTTATGCGGTCAATATTGTTTTTTGCCTGAAGTTTATTTTCCCACTCATTTAATGTTCCGTCAATTTTTATATTGTCCGGGGCACGTAAGCTGATTTCTTGTATAACAGGTTGTTTCTGTGCGTTGCATATTGCAAAACGGGTAAGAAGAATTAGAACTATTATTAACTTTTTCATATCAGCGTTTATTTTTTATAAACTTCCTGCTAATATGCCGGGTAAAAAACAATGAATTAGTAAATTACATTTTACAGGCTGTATCTGGTAACAATGGGGCAGAATAGGAGAATTATTCCTGGATGATATTATATCAATTAAACAGACGTACCGCTTAATGCTTTCTGTAGTTTCTCACGGTTTGGCCTTGAAACCGGTATCTTCTCGCCATTATTTAACAAAAGCATCCCGCCATCTTCCTTGAGCCAGCTTTTAACATAGTTCATGTTAACCAGGTGGCTTTGGTGCGCCCGTAAAAACCCATTCGGTTCCAGCAAACCTGCATATTCTTTCAGGCTTTTAGAAATTAATATCCTATCGCCGTTGTTCAGGTAGAAAAAAGTATAGGTATTATCCGCCTGGCAGCGGATAATATCATTTAGGGCTGCATATCTTATCTCTTTTTGCTGCGGCAAGGCAATTTTTAACGGCTGTTTTTCGTCTTTTTTAATATGGTTGAGCAGGAAATCCAACTGCATATTATGTTTATCCCGCTTCTTTGTTTCGGCTTTGGCCACAGCCGCGATCAGTTCATCAATATCAACAGGTTTTAAAAGGTAGTCGAGTGCGGCAAATTTAATGGCCTGTATGCCATAATTATCATAGGCGGTAACAAATATCACCTCAAACGATTTTTCGGGTAATAGTTTTAACAAATTAAACCCCGAATCATCTTTTAATTGAATGTCAAGGAACACCAGGTCGGGCTGATGTAAGTTTATCAGCCCGGCAGCATCCTTATTATTACCGACACTGCCAATAACACTCACCTGCGGGCAATGCTTTAGCAGCAGGGCCTGCAAGTTTTCTATATTTGCCGGTTCATCATCAACTATTATTGCCCGCATATTATAACCATTGGGTTAAGGTAATTTTTATTATTGTAGCCGATACGCCCGACTTTATATCAAGCAAAACGGGCGACCCTTTATAAATTGTATTTAACAAAGCTATTCTCTTTTTGCTAAGTGTTAAACCTAATCCGGTGTTTTCTTTTGCCGGATCAAAACCATTACCATTATCGCTTACAGATAGTTCCAGATTATTGCCGTTTTTTATTATCCCTATATCAATTTTACCTTTAATGCCCAAGCCGGCTATGCCATGCTTTACCGCGTTTTCAACAAACGGCTGCAACAGCATTGAAGGTATCTCCGTATTCTTATCAAGGTTTTTATCAACTTCAATATGATAAGTAAAGCCAAACCGCAATTGCTCCATTTGCAGGTAGTCATCCAGCAGCGCGGTTTCATCAGCAATGCTTATTAGTTCGCTGCTTTTTAAAACGTTGCGGGTTAAGCGCGCAAATTTGGTGAGGTAACGGTTAGCCTGGTCGGCATCGTTTTTATTCATCAAATTTTGTATGCCCGATAAGGCATTGAACAAAAAATGAGGATTTAATTGCGAGCGTACTGCGCTTAACCGGACCTGCGCTATTTCTTTTTGTTCTTCCTGTTCCGCAAGCTTTGATTTGTTGCGGTAATGTATCAAAGTAAAAGCTGCCGCAATAAGGCCGGCAAACGCCAGCAATATCCAAAGTACAAATTGCGGAGAATACACCATATCCGGCTTTAAAACAGTAAAATGAATAGTCGTAGCTTTTGCCGGGAAAGAT
>CAISKH010000185.1 GCA_903885865.1 uncultured Mucilaginibacter sp. | reverse complement strand
GGTTTGCATATTGGTCCAGCCGCTTACATCATACATGATATAAAATTTGCGCCCGTAAGTTTCCGCCGCAGTTTTTACTTTAGCTGTAATAGCATCCCGCACCGGGCCCTCCGAACCGGTTGGATTAAATCGCTGCAGCGCCGCGCAATCAATATTATTTTGCTGCATCCATTGAAACTGGACATTTACAGTTTGGTCTGTAAAAGAAGAAAATAATGCCGCAGGCTGCCCGTTGCCCAGGTTTGCAAAAGCCGTTGGGTAAGTAGAAGTATAATCACGCACATCGGGCCATGCTTTTATGCTGATATTAGCGGGTGAGGGTATTTGCGACTGGTTCTGCGCCCAGTGCCACCAAACGTTAATAGGCGAGCCATCGCCGATAGCAGCAAACCATCCCTGGTATCCTACGGTAATTTTACCCACCACATCACCCGGGGGCGATGGCGTAGGCGGGTTATTATTTGGCGGAATTACCGGGGTAACCGGTGCAACCGGGGTTGGCGTTGGTGTAACATTTATTACGGTATCAGGGCTTTTTTTCGAACAACTGCTTGCCAAAGCCAATAAAGCAATTAAAAAAAACTTATTAAAGTGTTTACTATTCATAGGTTAGCTGTTAAAATGGGGCATTTTTAGGTAAATGCGCAGGTATTGGTTTATATTGATGAGGGCAAACTTACAATTAATAACGCAAAAAATAACAGTTGGTTTTTCCGGTTAATTTATAGTGATTTGAGGCTTGTGGGCTAAAAAGCTGATATGCTTTTCCAATATAAAATAGGATATTGATTATTAATTAGTTATAATACTTCGGTGGTTTCACGTATAGCATGAGAAATTACGGGGGATATATTTACAGGCTTGAAGTTACCCTTATTGGCATTAGAAAACACCTGTGCATATAGATCAAGAAATTCAGCCTTAATTTTATTTTTATCAAATTTTTCCACCAGTTTTTCTGAGATTTTAACCCCTTCATTATAATAGTCCTCATCGTTGAGCAGTTGCCGGGTAATTTTTATAAACTCGCCGGTATCTGCAGCTTTCAGAAAGGGCATCTGGTACAGGGTACTGTATTCCCGGATATCCCTGAACACTACCGGCAAACCCGCTGCCGCGGCTTCCAGTGGCGCTAAAGGGCAATTCTCCTGGTACGAAGGGAATAAAAAAATATCGGCTGCAGCATACATAGGTGGCATATCTTCAATTTCTTTTAGCCCGGTAAAGAAAATATTGGAAGGGGCGTTTTCTATCCGGTTATTAATGCGCTGAATCCCCTCAGTAAATTTCCCCCACGGTCGGCCGCCAACCCAAACGAATTTTGAGCCGGGCATGGCTGCGGCCATATCGATAAAATCCTCTACACCCTTTCTTTCCTGCAGCTGCCCTACCCCCAGTATCAATTTTTCGTTTGGTTTAATACCCAGTAGTTTTCTGCCTTTTTTTCTGTTTTCATCTGTCCTCGCCCAGTTTTCTGTCAAGACAGGGTTATATATCCGTACAATATCGGTTTTAACACCCATATCCCTAATCGCTTTTTCAACCATGGGTGAAATAGCTACCACAACATCCGCAAAAGAATAAACAAGTTTTAAATATAAATTGGTAATGGGTAGCAGTTGTTTCCAAAAAGGAATGGCCCCCCTGCTCGAATCGGGTATTACATGTGCTGTTATAATTCGCCTTCCTTTATAACGTTGCCCCTTCCAGAAATAATACGGACCGTAAGTATGTGAATGAAAGACGTTTCCGGTACCCTCATTGTTAATTACAATGCGAAGGTTCTTTTCGTCTTTCAATAATTCAACTAATTCTAAAAAAGCAGTGTGTACACCCTGCCCCTGGGTTACGTAAGCCGTTTCAGAAACCATGTGAACGGTTAATAATTGATCTGTTTCGTACTTAAGGTCTTCGGCCATTCTTTTTTTGTGTTTAGAGTATTTATTAAATTTGGCAATAGTATACACCGCTAATATAAGAAGAACTACACTTAAAATATAGTATTGATAAACCGACCAGCCGGCTATTATTTGACTCCAATACGGGCCAAAATATTTACCAGCCGTTACATAAAACCCGCAAACTAAAATTGAAGAAAGCAAGGCAATAGGTATAAATATTCTTGGCTTGATGTGTATAAGGCCGGAGATTACCGAGGTATAACCACGAATAAATGGGGTAAGCCTGCAAATAGCTACCGTCCATAATCCCCCTTTGCTTATCTTACTTCTCAGATCGTTCAACTTGTTATCAGATAACGGAAACCACTTAGGCTTATTACTTATAATATAATTGCCTGCGTAATAAAAAAGGTTATACAAGACCATAGTAGCTAAAAAATCAGCCGAAATAACGACCAAAATGACCACTGGAAAAAGTAATACCCCTTTAAAAACAAGATACCCGGAAAACAACATTAATAGTTCGTTGGGCAAGGGAATTGGAAACCCGATCTCCTGTAAAAAAACAAGCAGAAATATAGCCAGGTAACCATAAGAACTTATATAATAGAGAATTTGTGGAGGCATAGAAATATAACAAGAATTTTATAATTCAAAAAAAGGTATATCTATTATAAAGTGTTCTATTTTAATATGCCACAATTTTTGGGGGACATATTATTGGCAATAGTAAGGATAAATTCTGTAGTAAATTAGAATAATAATATAAGTCCTGTTCTTGTGTTATTAGCTGCGGTTTATAAACACTTCATCAAATTTGATTAGTTATTTGAAGCTTCGATAAATCATACCCTTTTTCTTTTAGCCTCAAAATAATTTGCTGGTACAGGGCACTATCCATTTTTGGCTTCCTACAAAGTATCCACAAATATTTTCTGGCCGGATCACTTACCACGGCATGGCTATAATCATCAGCCAGATCAATTATCCAGTATTTGCCCTTAAATGGCCAAAAGAATTGCACTTTAAGTTTTGCATTACCGGAGTTTTTTTCCACAAATGCTTTACCCTTGATGTACGATGCCTTTCCGTTTACACTATCACGGTTACACCTGTTTTCAACTATTACATATCCTTTATTGCTAATGGTATATTCAGCAGTTGTGCAGTTGCAGCCTTTTTGAAACCACTGCGGGAATGAAGCGATTTCGTACCATTTTCCTGCATATTTTTTCAAATCTACGTGCGGAACAGTTTCTACAGGCTGAGATTTAGAAATAGTTACCATACACATAAAAGAAATGACAAGCGCTATTGTTTTTGTTTTCATATAAATCAGTTCGTCATTTGTGTGATCAATTTATGATTAGAAGAAATTATGCGAAAACCTTTGATGGCTTAAAAAAATATTAATTAAAATACGCGCGCTCACTATCTAATATTTGAACAAATCCATCTTTGATAGGAATATATATCGAATTAAAGTTAATTTAGTTGTATAACCCACTGCGGGTAATAATTGTATAAGCTTGTTCTTGTATTATTCATTATAAAAAATTAAACCCGCCTATTTTCCTATACAAAATTTACTAAAAATATTTTCCAGCAGATCATCGGTAGTAACCGCACCGGTAATTTCGCCCAGGTAATACAGCGCTTGTTTAATATCCATTGAAAGAAAGTCGGAGGTTACGGTATCCATGCCGCTCAATACCCTTATTAAAGCTTCCTCAGTTTTTTGCAGGGCCTCCAGGTGGCGCACGTTGGTTACTAATGTTTCGTTGCCATCGAGTTGATCTTTTACGGCAGCCTGGTATATTTTGGCTTTCAGCTCATCAATATGCCTTCTCTCCTTTGCCGAAATGATAATGGCGCTTTCTGTATGCGGCAACACACTTATTTGTTCGGGCGTAAGCAGGTCAGCTTTGTTAGCCACAACCAGCATGGTTACACCGGGGCGTTGCAGGCTTTCCAAATCGCCGTTCAGTTCTTCAATAGTTATTTGCACCGCGTCATAAACATATACCAACAGGGCCGATTGATTGATCTTTTCCATGGTGCGCTCTACCCCTATTTTCTCAATAGTGTCGGTAGCTTCACGTAAGCCTGCCGTATCTATGAGCCTGAAATTAACGCCATGTATATTTAGCACCTCCTCAATTGTATCCCTCGTTGTACCCGGTATATGGCTCACTATGGCACGTTCTTCATTCAGTAACGCGTTAAGCAGGGTTGACTTGCCCGCGTTTGGCCTGCCTGCTATTACCGTATTTACACCCTGTTTAATGGCATTTCCCAACTCGAACGATTGTATTAAAGTTGTAATAACCCGTGTTATTTCATGGATGAGTTTTTTTAACTGGTCGCGGTTGGCAAATTCCACATCTTCCTCTGCGAAATCAAGCTCCAGTTCTATTAGTGAGGCAAATTGCACCAATTGGTCTCGCAGGGTTTGTAATTGATTGCTGAAACCGCCCCTTAACTGCTGTAAGGCTACCTGTTGCGATGCTTTTGAGTTGGATGCGATAAGGTCGGCAACTGCTTCGGCCTGCGAGAGGTCCATTTGCCCGTTTAAAAAAGCACGCAGAGTAAACTCGCCGGGTTTGGCCGATCGTGCGCCATTTTTGATGAGCAGTTTTATAATTGACTCGATGATGTAATTGGACCCGTGACAAGATATCTCCACCACATTCTCCCGGGTATATGATTTTGGCGCAATAAACAACGAAACCAATACCTCATCCAATATCATATCCCCTTCCATTATATTGCCAAAATGGATAGTGTGCGACTGCTGTTTGGTCAGGTCCTTACCCCTAAATACTTTATTCGCTATCACAATCGCATCCAGCCCCGATAAGCGTATAACACCAATGGCGCCTATCCCGGTTGGGGTGGCTAAGGCTACTATGGTTTCTTCAGCGTTTGTCATTTAGTTAATGGTTCATGGATCATAGCAGCTATGAACTATCATCTATGAACCATTGACTGAAAGCAAAGGTAGCAAATTACACTGATTATGAATTATAAAACTTCTTCATCATACGCTAACCTCATAAACCCCAACACTTCTACATTTAAATCATCCACACTTAACATCCTGAAATGATGATTAAACTGCTGCTGTCCGGGCACCTGCGCTACTTTCTGGAAACATAAGTTATCTTCATACGGCTGTTTGAACGGAAACACCACGTGGATAAAGTTTTTACCTAACTGCGTTACCCATGCAATGCGCCTGTGTGAATTAGCTATACCTATCATTGTTTTGGCAGGCTCAATAGTTATATCGCCTATCTTTTTAAATTCATCTAAAAAGTGATCGTAGAGAATTAAAGTATAATCTGATTTGCCTGTCAAAAATTCAGACAGTTGTCTTTCTTTTTCCATAATGCTAAAATCGGTGAAATCTATTAAAGATCAGTGCAATCATCATCAAAACTTTTCCCCTATCCCTAACCCAAACAAAGCAAAATCATACTTCACCGGATCGGTTGGGTCAAATTCGCGTAGGCGTTCTGTTAGTTCAACTGCCGTTTGCCAATCAGTTTGTTTGCGGGTAATGAGGCCAAGCTTTCGC
>CAISKH010000184.1 GCA_903885865.1 uncultured Mucilaginibacter sp. | reverse complement strand
GATCAGGGATATGGTGGCGAAAGCCATTATCAACCCGAAAATAGATAGTTGAAAGATAAGTTTCCAGTTCATAATTTGATTATTTTTATATAAATGTAAATAATAATCAATACAATCAAATGATATTCAATCAAATATATTTAAACAAAAAGATTTACGAAATTTTATCAACTCCGTAAATCCTGGCACTGGTGAATGGTGATAAGTAAATGTATTAGGTGGTTTAGTTATTTTTAACAGGCTGCCCTTCGGTTCCTGCAGGTTTCTTTAAAGCATCCTGATCGCCGTTATTATCGCCTGCCAAAGTAAAGTTTACCGCTATACTGTATGCAGTTCTTACCGGTTTACCTTTTTGATAGCCCGGTATCCATTTAGGTGAGGAGGTTATGACCCTTACTGCTTCCTGGCCTGAGCCATAACCCGCATCGCGAACCACCTGTATGTCTGACAAGCTGCCATCTTTTTCAACTACAAACTGAACAACTACCTTCCCTGTTACATTTGCCTTGCTCATAGCATCGGGATATTTGATATTTTCCCGTAAAAATTGGTCAAATTTATCCTGACCTCCCGGAAAAGCAGGCGATACTTCAGCTTTTGTGAAGAGTTTATTGGCGTCAGCGTCTCCTGCGGGTGCGTTTTGCGAATTCGCAAAAAATATAGGTACCGTGAACCCAACTTTCACCGGTTTACCATTTTGATAGGCCGGCTTCCATTTGGGCGACAGGGCCATTACCCGCTCTGCCTCTTGTTCAGCGCCATATCCCGGGCCATCTACAGCTTTAATATGTGAAATTGAGCCATCCTTTTCGATAATAAATTGAACATGTACCGTGCCATGTACATTCGCTTCACGCATGGCATCGGGATATTTTATATTTTTCGTTACAAAATCGGTAAAAGAACCCGGAAATTTGGGCGTGTTTTCAACTGCAGTAAATTTCTCGTTGCCTACCGATTTGGCGCTATCTATATTTAACTCATTTACTTTCTTATTATAATTTTCAACAAACTGATCAACAGCAACGGCTTCCTGGTCGGGTATTTCAGCATGGGCCGTAATACCGTCAACAGTAGTTTCAGCAGCCGTTGAAAATACTTTTTCCGTTTTTTTAACAGCGCTGCTGTTATTGATAGTGGCCGATGAAAATACCAGCATTAAAATAAATAGCGGAGCCGATAACCCGTATTTAACCAGCGAGATGCGGTGCGACTTGCTTTTTTGAAGCATACGGATACGCCGTTTTAACAGTGTATGGTTATAAAAAGGGTTTACCAAAGTATGCGCAGGTACATTAAAAGTTTGGCTTAACAGCAGTAAAGCATAATCGGCCTTATCGGTGCCCCGTTGAACAACGTGCCTGTCGGCTATAAACTCATGAATGTATTTAATGGCGAACCGGTACAGGTATACCACGGGGTTAAACCAGTTAATGATCATTACCGTTTCAATAATCATTACATCGACCGAATGCCATTGGCGGGCATGAACCTGCTCGTGTTTAGCAATTATGCCCGATTTATCCTGGTTCTCGCCCAGGCTTATTTTTTTGAAAAACGAATAGGCTGCCGATGGCGAAGGCTTTTCTATAGCTTTTTTTAGTATGAGCAGCTGCCATAGCAGCCTTAATACTAAAAAAAGGGTTACAGTTATATATATTCCATTAAACATCTCGCCTATGGTTAACGAGTTTTGAACCGGTATAAAACTATATACTATTATGGGATTGTGTATTACCACGCTGGTGTTAATAGTATGTTGTACCTGTTGTGTAATAAACAGGTTTTTTACCCAGCTCGATTGTATAAGCGGTATGGCAAACGAAAGCAGGCAGGCGGCTATTAAATAAACGCGGTTAAGCTGGAAAAATGTTTCCCTGCGCAGCAATAAGGCATAAAAGCCGAAAAATAATACCAGGTAAAAATTTACCAGTAATAAATAATGCCACCAGCTCATAGTTGCTTATTTGTTTTTTAACTTTTCAATCAGTTTCATGATCTCATCAGCCTCCTTCAAATCTATCTTTTCTTTTCTCACAAAATACGAGAACATATGTTGCACCGAATTATCAAAATAGCCGTTCATCAGCTTATCCGTAGCAAAGTTTTGATAATCTTCCTTGCTTATCAGCGGGTAATACTCGTGGCTTTTGCCGTGGGCCGTATAGCTCACAAAGCCT
>CAISKH010000183.1 GCA_903885865.1 uncultured Mucilaginibacter sp. | reverse complement strand
GTCGCCGCTTTGACGGTAGCGCTTTAGCAGCTCACCGTCATTATTGTTATCCTGTTTTTTTGATTTGTTTAACCAGGCCATATTAGCGGCATCAAATTAATTTTTTTTTATGGTTTATGGAAATTGCATAAATACTGCATCATACCACAAAAAAAACTATAGTTATGAAAAAGACCTTATTATTAATTATGCTGTTAAGCGTGGCCGTGTCCGGGGTAAACGCAAACAGTAATTTAACCGGTGCAATTATAAAAGTTGCACAAAAAACAATTATAGGTAAAGTAACGGATGAGAAAGGGCTGCCTTTGCCGGGTGTGGTGGTTAAAATAAAAAAGGACCCATCAAACGCGGTTACAACTAACGCCCAGGGGAACTACCAATTGATCTCGCCCGATGATAATGCCAAAATCATTTTTTCATTTGTGGGTTATGAAACACAGGAGCAATCGGCGAAAGGAAAAACAGTTATTAATGTTGTCATGGTGCCAATGCAAACTGCGCTTGAGGAAGTAGTAGTTGGGGGTTATAGTTCGCAACAGCGCAGAAGCCTGACAGATGCTATAAGGACAATAAATTCTGTTGAGGCCAAGAGAAATTCGGTAACTAATTTAACCAACGCTATTGTTGCGCGTACCCCCGGCGTGCGTGTTGTTAAAGCTGATCCGGGTTTATATCATACCGATATAGACATTCGTGGTTTTAGCGGAGCGGCAGGGGGCAGCGCAGGTCAGGGGACTAAAAATTTGCCGGCCGATATAATCACTATTAATGGCTATGGCAATCAGGTAGCCAAAACCGGCTTAAGAGAGGTACGGGCAACACCCGGTAACGAATCCTACCTCCGTATTATAGAAAATCAATTTCTCGACCCCAAAGTAACACCCCTTTCCACCTTCGCTGTTGATGTTGACGCGGCCTCCTACAGCAATATCCGCCGGTTTATTAACGGCGGGCAACTGCCGCCCAAAAACGCGGTACGTATTGAAGAGATGGTTAACTATTTTCATTATAACCTGCCCGAGCCTGCTAATGGTAAACCGGTTGCTATACAAACCGAACTTTCCGCTGCGCCCTGGAACCCGCAGCACCAACTGGTGCGCATTGGCCTGAAAGCTAAAAATGTAAACCTGGATAAGCTGCCGCCATCAAACATGGTGTTTTTACTGGATGTTTCAGGTTCAATGGCAGAGGCTAATAAATTATCGCTGGTAAAACCCGCCATGAAAATGCTGGTTGATCAACTACGGCCCATTGACCATGTTGCCATTGTAGTATACGCGGGCGACGCGGGTATAAGATTGGAATCGACACCCGGCAATGAGAAAGAAAAAATTAAAGAAGCCATTGACCAGTTAAATGCCTCAGGTTCAACAGCCGGGGGCGAAGGTATTAAACTGGCTTACCGGATAGCTAAAGAGAGGTTTATAAAAGGGGGCAATAACCGCATTATTTTAGCCACAGACGGCGACTTTAATGTTGGCCCCTCAAGCGATAAAGATATGGAACAGCTTATTGAAGATGAACGGGGGAGCGGGGTGAGTATATCCATATTGGGTTTTGGTATGGGCAACTTAAAGGACAGCAAAATGGAGCGCATGGCAGATAAAGGTCATGGCAACTATGCTTATATTGATAATATTACCGAAGCCACAAAATCAATGGTTTCAGAATTTGGCGGGACACTGTTCACCGTAGCTAAAGATGTGAAATTGCAGGTTGAGTTTAACCCGGCCAAAGTTCAGGCATACCGCCTGTTGGGATATGAGGACCGCCTGTTGCAAAAAGAAGATTTTAATAACGATACCAAAGTGGCCGGCGATATGGGCGTGAACCATACCGTTACTGCTTTGTATGAGCTTATCCCTGTTGGTGTAAAGGATAATTTTACCGCCAGCGTCGATCCGCCGAAATATCAAAAACCCGCCGAAGATAAAATCACCAACACATCATCTGAAATAATGACCATTAAGTTCAGGTACAAAGAACCCGATTCGGATGTAAGTAAATTGGAAGCAGTTACGGTGGATGATAAGCCGCTTAATGCTGATAAAACATCTGACGATTTCAGGTTTGCCGCGGCCGTTGCTGAATACGGCATGTTATTACGCGATTCGCAGTTTAAACAAAACTCTAAATTTGATCAGCTGATAAATATGGCAAAAAGCGCGAAAGGAAAAGATGACGACGGCTATCGCGCCGAGTTTATACGTTTAGCAGAAAGCACTAAAAATATGATGAAAAGCAGTGAGCTTGCTGTGCGAAATGAATAGTTAAGCTATGTCGGATTTCGGATGTGGAATTTCGGATTTATAAAGGTTAACTAAATCCGAAATTGAATATCCGAAATCCGATATTTCTTTTACTCTGCTAACAACCCATCTGTCAATTTCTGAAACTCCGTTTTAAACTGTGTGTAATAAACGCCTGTTCCCGGGCCGCTAAAGCCGGTGCTTATTTTGCGCACATTACCCTTTTTATCAATAATGATGGTTGTTGGGAAGCCTAAAACCCTGGTTAGCATAGGCAGGCTTTTGGCCGGATCGCCATTTACAGGTGTGTAGCCGGTTATCAGCAAGGGATAGGGTATGTTAAACCGGTTTTTTAACTGCAGCAACGTTCTTTGCGATTTCGCAAAATCTTTGGTGCGCTCATAAGCCAGGCCAATTACTTCAACACCTTTTGGGTGATATTTTTTATAGTAGTTAATAAGGTACGCGGTCTCGTCCATACAATTGGGGCACCATGAGCCCAATATCTGAACAATAACCACCTTGTTTTTGAATCGGCCATCCGTAAGTGAAACCTTATGACCGCTAATATCCGGAAATGTAAAAGCTATTTTTTTATATCCGGGCTTTAAGGCGGTAAGCGAATAGGCATCAGGCAGTTTGGCGTTTTCATCACGCACGGCGGTCCAATGGTATGTACTTGTAAGGCCGGCGTAATACTTGCCATCGGTTATTTTCTGGCCGTTAATTTTACCGGTAAACAAATAATCGTGGCCACCATCAAAGCAGGAAAGGTATAGCTCGTTGCCATTTACAACGCCTTCCAGGTATCGGTAATCGCCGGTGGTCGACAAAAACGTGCCGGTTAATTTTGATCCCGTTTGTTTAAATTCGCCAACGGTAATATCTTTGTCGGCGCCATCTCCAATCGGGGCCGACCATCTGCCCGTTATATTAAATAAAGGCTTTTGCGTGGTCTTAAAACGCCAGTTTGTATTGGGCGTAGCTTTAAAATCCATCGCTACATATTTATCACCCAGGTTTTTTATCCATTTTCCAACAAGGTTACCGGCAATCAGCTTTAATTTAAATCCCGAATCAAACAGCGGCATGCGTATAAAAACAGAGTCGCCTTTGCGGGTTATATCCGTTACCTTTATGCGCTCCACCCCATTCATTACAGCTATTTGGCTGTGCCCTGCAACGTCGCTTACTTCGAAATTAAAAGGTATTTCAACCCCCGTTGCAGTTTTTGTTACACCGCGCCATACCCCCGTTTTAAGTACAGACTGCGCATAAGCGGCAGGAAATAATAAGGTAAGTGTAAGTATAATTAACAGCGGACTTGTTTTCATTTTTAGTTAGTTATTGAATCTATGATCAAAACTAAACAAAATGGGCCGCTTATTTCAGCACATCGCGCGATATGACAATTCGTTGAATTTCTGAAGTGCCTTCATATATCTGCGTTATTTTGGCATCGCGCATTAAACGCTCTACGTGATATTCTTTTACAAAGCCGTAACCACCATGTATCTGCACCGCCTCAACGGTGGTTTTCATGGCTGTTTGCGACGCGTATAATTTCGCCATCGAACTTGCCTGCGCATAAGGCATACCTTTATCTTTTAACCACGCGGCTTTTAAACATAATAAGCGCGACGCCTCAATTTCTGTTGCCATATCTGCCAGCTTAAACTGTATGGCCTGCAGGTCGGCAATTGTTTTTCCAAAGGCTTTGCGTTCCCGCGCGTAGTTTAATGCAAGCTCATACGCTCCCGAGGCGATACCCAGGGCCTGCGCGGCTATGCCTATGCGCCCGCCCTCAAGGGTATTCATGGCAAACGAAAATCCAAAACCTTCTTCGCCCAGCCGGTTCTCTTTGGGTACTTTAACATCAGTAAAATGCAGCGAATGCGTATCAGAGCCGCGTATGCCTAATTTGTTTTCTTTTGCGCCAACGGTAAAACCGTCCATTCCTTTTTCTACTATCAGCGTGTTAATGCCGTGATGGCGTTTGGCGGCATTGGTTTGCGCCATTACGAGGTAGGTTGATGCCGTGCCGCCGTTGGTGATCCAGTTTTTGGCGCCATTGAGCAAATAATGATCGCCCATATCAATGGCGGTGGTTTTGAGAGCGGTAGCATCCGACCCTGCTTCGGGTTCCGATAAACAAAACGCGCCTAATTTTTCGCCCCTGGCTAATGGTACCAGGTATTTTTGTTTTTGTTCTTCGCTGCCATATTTCTCTAAGCCATAACATACCAGTGAATTATTTACAGAAACAACTACGGATGCAGATGCATCAATTTTCGACAGCTCTTCCATAACCAATACATACGAAACGGCGTCCATGCCGCTGCCGCCGTACTGCGGCGAAACCATCATGCCCAAAAAGCCCAGCTCGCCCATCATTTTTACCTGTTCGGCCGGAAATTTTTGATGCTCGTCACGCTCTATTACTCCGGGCTTCAATTCTGTTTGCGCAAAATCGCGCGCAGCCTGGCGTATCATTAATTGTTCCTCTGATAATTCAAAATACATACTGGTGCTAAAAAAGTAAATATATCATTATTATGCGTGCATAGTAAAAATTCGGCCAAAAAAAAGAGAGCTCTTTTGAAGCTCCCTTTCCCCTAATTAATTTAAACTATTGATTAAACCCAAAACAAAGAACAAAAAACCTCAGCCTGGGTGTCTGAGAATTCAAAACATTGTATTTTCATAGGTAGATGTTGCATACATGTTTTTCATAGATCACATGCAGGGCAGGTAACCTACAAACAAATGTAGAGCCATAATTCGACAGCGGCAATGACTTATACGTCAGAATTTGAAAATAAAAATTACTTGTTTTTATACTATATTAGCAATATGAACAGTTAGTTTTTTTATTTTTGGTTGTCTAAATAAATACGCTCACTATTATGCTTTTAACCGATTTTGAGTATCTGAATAACTCTGATAACGCTTTTAAGCGTAAGGTTTCGCTGCAAATCAAGAGGTTACGGAGGCAAAACCAGGTTACCCAGGAAAAATTTTACTCTGATACCAATATAAATATCGCCAGACTTGAATCGGGTAAAATTGATATCCGCATTGAAACTCTGCGCAAAGTTTGTTATTACTTTGATGTCTCTTTATCCGGATTTTTCAGGGGGATATACTAATTGTTTTTTTATTTAAAGCTATAAAACTGTACAGTTATCTGTTATTATATACAAAATACTGCATTTTTTAATATACAATACGGCTATTATTGACAGACAAGTGGGCACTTTATTTTTGCATCGCCAACAATAGCGAAATCATTAACAAGTTATAAATGTGCTTTTGGTAGTTTTTTAAAAAAATAGCTTGTGTAATAAAAAATGTAAGGTATATTTGCCATCCCAAACGGAGTGGTAGTTCAGCTGGTTAGAATACATGCCTGTCACGCATGGGGTCGCGGGTTCGAGTCCCGTCCATTCCGCTAAAAACGAAAAAGCCTTACTGAGAAGTGAGGCTTTTTTTTGTGTGAGAGCAAGTATTTAAATTATACCGGAGACCCTTATAAATAATAGCATATTTGTATATGCTTCACCGGTGCTTTGTTTTTCTCATTAGTTTCTTTTGTGGCATTTCGCTGCCCACCCCGCAAGTATTAAAACCTTTTCCGCAGCATGTAAGCTATTTTAGCGGAGCTGTTAAACCCAGCCATATCCCCCAAACGCGGCTTGATAATGCTGTACGCGATTTTTATACACAATGGAAAAAACGCTTTATAAAATCAGTACCCGGCAAACCTGAAAGCTATGTTTGGTTCGAGGGCACGGGCCATAAACAATGCGTATCAGAGGGGCAGGGCTATGGGATGATCATCGCGGCGCTAATGGCGGGGTACGATCCGTCGGCAAAGGATGTTTATGATAATTTGTTTCGCTATTACCGGTCTCACCCAAGCTATAAAAGCAAATATTTAATGGCATGGGCCCAAAAAACGAATGGCAGGGACCTCGATAAAACATCAGCCACCGACGGCGATATGGATATAGCATATTCTTTATTACTGGCATCACGGCAATGGGGCAACAACGGCGCTATCAATTACCTGCAGGAAGGCAGGGCCATGATAAACGCGATCATGCAATACGAGATCAATCATAAAAGCTGGTCGGTTTTATTGAGTGATGGCGTGGAATCGGAGAGCAAGGATTATTTCGCCATGCGCTCGTCTGATTTTATGCCTGCCCATTTTAAAGTATTTCAGCAGGTTACGGGCGATAACCGCTGGGGCAGGGTTATTGACGCGGGTTACAGGCTCTTTACCGATATGCAGCATAATTACAGTCCTGATGCGGGTTTATTGCCTGATTTTATTGTCGGCATCAATAAAAAACCCAGACCTGCCGGCCCCAATTTTTTGGAGGACAGGTACGACGGACAATATAATTACAATGCCTGCCGCGTGCCCTGGCGCATAGCTACTGATTATTTATTGACAGGTGATAAGCGTTCAAAAGTTATTACGGCCAAGATAAATAAATGGATAAGGGAAACTACCAACAACAATACCTACAACCTGTCGGCCGGGTATACATTGGCGGGCAATGATATTAAGGGCAGGTATTTTGAGGCGCTGAGTTTCGTGGCGCCGTTCGCCGTATCAGCCATGACAGATGGCAGGAACCAGGCATGGTTAAACCACCTCTGGGATTACCTAACTGCGTTTAAACTAAAAGATTACGATTATTACGACAACAGCATCAAACTGCTGGATATGATTATTATATCGGGTAATTATTGGGGGGATTAGTTCAAACAATTTTACCCGCCGCTACCGCGCAATTTATCCCATCGATAGCCGCCGAAATAATGCCGCCCGCGTAACCCGCGCCTTCGCCGCAAGGAAATAACCCCTGCACCTGCGGGTGCTGCAAAGTTTCCTTATCGCGCGGGATTTTTATAGGCGATGAGGTGCGCGATTCCACCCCCACCAAAATAGCTTCATTAGTATAATAACCCTTCATTTTTTTGTCGAAAGCGGGCAGGGCGCGGCGCAGGCGGTTGGTTATCCAATCGGGTAATATTTCTTTTAATTCTACGCTATGGGTGCCTGGCAGGTACGAGTTTTCGGGAAGATCAATAGATAACCGCCCCTCCGCAAAATCAACCATGCGCTGTGCGGGAGCCACCAGTTTGCCGCCGCCCGCGGTAAAGGCCAGCTGCTCAATATGGCGCTGAAAGTTGAGCATTTTAAACGGGTCGGCGTTATCACCTGCTACATCCTCTAAATTTACCTGTACTACCGTGCCCGAATTGGCGAAAGGGTTGTTGCGTTTGGACGGGCTCCAGCCGTTCACCACAATTTCGTTGGCTTCGGTAGCGCAGGGGGCGATGATGCCGCCCGGGCACATGCAGAACGAGAACACGCCCCGCCCGTCTACCTGCTCTACGAGGTTATAGTAGGATGGCGGCAGATCGGGGCCGCGCAGGTCGCAATGGTATTGCGCCCGGTCGATAATTTCCTGCGGATGCTCAATGCGCACACCCAGGGCGAAGGGTTTGGCCTCGATCAATATGTTTTGGCGGTGGAGCATTTGGAACACGTCGCGCGCCGAGTGGCCGGTAGCTAATATTACGGCGCTGGCCCGCATCTTTTCGCCCGATGCCAGCTGTACGCCCGTTATTTTACCAAAACCGACTGATAAGTCAGTCACCTTAGTATCGAACAATATTTCACCCCCGGCATTCAATATGGTTTCGCGGATGGCGGTAATAATTTGCGGCAGTTTGTTGGTGCCGATATGCGGACGGGCATCCACCAAAATATCAGCCGACGCGCCATGCGCCACAAAGGCTTTGAGCACCTGGGTAACATCGCCGCGCTTGGTACTGCGGGTGTAGAGCTTACCATCCGAGTAAGTGCCCGCCCCGCCCTCGCCGAAGCAATAGTTGCTTTCGGGGTTAACCAGGCCCTGCTTGTTGATGTTAGCCAAATCGCGGCGGCGCTGTTTTACTTCCTTGCCGCGCTCTAAAATAATGGGCTTCAACCCCAGCTCTATACATTGCAATGCCGCGAAGAGCCCCGCCGGGCCAGCGCCTACAATTATTGCTGG
>CAISKH010000182.1 GCA_903885865.1 uncultured Mucilaginibacter sp. | reverse complement strand
GTTTTCACGCAGCGGAAAAGCGGTAACGGGAAAATGGGATGAGTTTTCTAAAAATATTTTTTACCAGGTATCTGACGCCAAGGACGCCGAAACCTATAAAGAATTTGGCAAACGTATAGACGCGCATAACGCTGAGTGGAAAACCAAAGCGAATGTGATCTATTACCTGGCCGTTGCCCCTGATTTTTTTCCTATTATCGCTTCCAATATTGCAAAGGCCGAGCTGGCCGTTGATCCTGAAAAAACAAGAATTGTAATTGAGAAACCATTCGGACATGACGTGGAATCGGCAAAAGCATTGAATAAGCTATTATCAGGTATTTTTTCTGAAAAACAGATATACCGTATTGATCATTACCTCGGTAAAGAAACCGTACAAAACATTATGGCTTTCCGGTTTGCCAACTCCATACTGGAGCCGATATGGAACCGGAACTATATTGAGCACGTACAAATTTCGGTTACCGAACAATTAGGGGTTGAAGACCGCGGACCGTATTATGAGGGCGCGGGCGCTCTGCGCGATATGATACAAAACCACCTGCTGCAACTGCTTTGCTTTATAGCCATGGAAACCCCCATCAGCTTTAGCGCCGATGAGGTGCGTAACCGCAAGGTAGATGTGTTAAGGGCCATGAGGCCGTTCACGCCTGATGATGTGCGTATGTCGGCGGTGCGTGGCCAATACGGGCATGGATGGATGGAAGGTGTAGAAGTGCCGGGTTACCGCAAGGAAAAAAATGTTGCCCCCGATTCAAATACAGAAACTTTTGCCGCTGTAAAGTTCTTTGTGGATAACTGGCGCTGGCATAGCGTACCCTTTTATGTACGTACCGGTAAACGTATGCACCAGTCGGCATCAACCATCACCATACAATTCAGGGATGTGCCGCATTTGGTGTTCCCCAAGGAAGCTACCGAAAGCTGGCAGCAAAACAGGCTCATCATCAGCATACAACCCGAAATGAGCATCAGGTTGCAGGTTCAGGCCAAACGCCCCGGTATTGATATGATATTAAATACGGTTGATATGGTGTTTGATTATAAAGGCACTTATAGCAGCCCGGCACCCGAAGCGTATGAAACCTTGTTGCTGGATACTATGATGGGCGATCAAACCCTGTTTATGCGCGGCGACCAGGTGGAAGCTGCATGGGACCTGATCATGCCGATATTGAATACCTGGGAAGCTAAAAAGAGTTTGAATTTCCCTAATTACTCGGCTGATTCATGGGGGCCCGAAATTGCCGAAGCGTTAATAGCACGCGATGGTTTCCATTGGTTCACGCTGCCGTTAAACGGGGAAGAGTAATAAGCCCCTCCCAACCCTCCCCGGTAGGGAGGGCTTTAATTAATATAAAAAAAAAGTCTCCCCTACCGGGAGAGATTTAGAGGGGGCTACATGAACTTAAACATTTTCAATACAGCCGATGAAACGCTCGATGCGCTGGCACAATATTTTGTAAAAATTGCGGGTGAATCCATCGGGGCGAGGGGCAAATTTTCAGTTGCCTTATCGGGCGGAAGCTCACCAAAAAAATTGTATGAGTTGCTGGCCTCTACCATCTATGCCGATAGTGTAGAGTGGGGTAAGGTTTATTTCTTTTTTGGCGATGAGCGCGATGTGCCGCAAACTTCGCCCGACAGTAATTACCTGATGGCCAAAAAGGCTTTATTTGAACCCCTGTATATTGATGCCGATCATGTTTTCCCGGTTGATACCACGCTTACAGCAAAGGAAGCTGCACAAAAATATGCTGAACAAATAGCGGAGTTTTTTGATGAAGATGAAATGAGTTTTGACCTGGTACTGCTGGGTTTGGGCGATAACTCGCACACCGCTTCACTTTTCCCTTATACTCCCGTGCTGCATGATGTAACGCCATCAGTAAAAGAAGTTTGGCTGGAAGATCAGCAGGTTTACCGTATTACCATGAACGCGCCTTTAATTAATGAAGCAAAGTATATAGCATTCCTGGTTTACGGTGAAGGAAAGGCCGAAGCCGTGCACCATGTACTTGAAGATGAGGAAGATATTGAAAACTATCCTGCCCAGCTCATCGATTCCATTACGGGTGAGGTAGAATGGTTTTTAGATGAAGCCGCTGCCGCCAACCTGGAAAATAATTAAC
>CAISKH010000181.1 GCA_903885865.1 uncultured Mucilaginibacter sp. | reverse complement strand
TAAAACCTATACCGCTGTTGCTTTAGCGGTGCGGGCGTTAAAAAATAAAGAGATAAAACGTATTATATTAACCCGCCCTGCGGTTGAGGCAGGAGAGAACCTCGGCTTTTTACCCGGCGACCTGAAAGAAAAGATAGACCCGTACCTGCGCCCTTTATACGACGCGCTTGACGACATGATACCTGCCGAAAAGCTAAAAGTATACCTGGAGAACCGTACCATTGAAATTGCCCCGCTTGCCTTTATGCGCGGGCGCACATTGGATAACTGCTTTGTGATTTTGGATGAGGCACAAAATGCTACCGATATGCAGTTAAAAATGTTTTTAACGCGCATGGGCCCGTCGGCAAAATTTATTGTTACGGGTGATGTTACGCAGATAGATCTGCCCAAAAAGCAGCAATCGGGGCTGCACACCGCCCTGCGCATATTAACAGATATTAAAGGAATTGAAATAGTTTACCTGAGCGGCGAAGACGTAGTAAGGCATAAACTGGTACGGAAGATACTGGCCGCATACGGGGACATCCAGTAAGTCTTAAGTTCTGAGTCTTGAGTCTTAAGTCGTTTTGATTGAGACTCAAGACTCAAGACTTAAGACTCAAGACTCAAAAAAATGGACGCAATAAAAGAAACACATTTTAATTTCCCCAACCAAACCAACTTTTATAAGGGGAAGGTTCGTGATGTTTATACTATCGCTGGCAAATACCTGGTAATGGTGGTGAGCGACCGTATATCGGCGTTTGATGTGGTACTGCCCGAGCCTATTCCGTTTAAAGGGCAGGTATTGAACCAGATAGCTGCCAAATTTTTAAAGGCTACAGCCGATATTGTACCCAACTGGGTGGTTAGCGTACCCGACCCCAGCGTAACCATCGGCCGCATTTGTGAGCCCTTTAAAGTGGAAATGGTAATTCGCGGCTATTTGGCCGGTCATGCAGCGCGCGAATACAGTGCGGGCAAACGTGAGGTTTGCGGCGTGGGTTTGCCCGAAGGTTTAAAAGAAAACGATAAACTGCCCGAACCTATTATTACCCCAACAACAAAAGCGGCGGTAGGGCATGATGAGGATATATCAAAAGAGGATATTTTAAAACAACATATCGTATCGGCCGAAGATTATGAACAATTAGAGCAATATACCAGGGCGCTGTTTGCCCGCGGTACCGAAATTGCCGCTAAACAGGGCCTGATATTGGTTGATACCAAATACGAATTTGGTAAGGCTGATGGCAAGATATATTTAATTGACGAGATACATACGCCTGATTCGTCCCGCTATTTTTATAGCGAAGGATATGCCGAAAGGCAGGCGGCTAACGAGCCGCAAAAGCAATTATCGAAAGAGTTTGTTCGGAAATGGTTAATTGAAAACAATTTCCAGGGAAAAGAAGGGCAGATAATACCGGTTATGACGCCCGAGATCGTGCGATCTATCTCTGAGCGGTATATTGAACTTTACGAACAGATTACAGGCGAGGCCTTTATAAAACCCGAAAATGAAAACGTGCTGAGCAGGGTAGAAGGCGCTATAAAAAAAGCCCTGGCATCATTGTGATTTTTATTTGCGAATAATGCATATATTAGCAGTTAAATTATTGAAATAGAAATGAAGTTTACAGTTGATAAACACGAGAAGTATATTTTGCTGAAACTCAATGAATCAAAGTTGAACTCATTGATCACTCCGCAATTAAAATCAGAGCTGATTTTGATAAACACAGAAGGACAGCGAAACATGATCCTAGACCTTTCGCACGTTAAATTTGCTGATTCTTCAGGATTAAGCAGCTTGCTGGTTGGCCATCGTTTATGCAAAAACGCTTCGGGTTCATTTATCCTTACGGGATTAAATGACGCTGTTTCCCGTTTAATTACTATCTCTCAATTAGAAAGTGTACTTACTATTGTTCCTTCTTCGGAAGAAGCTATTGACCTCATTTTTATGGAAGAGATAGAAAAAGAATTAAAGAAAGAAATGAGATAATACCTATGTTGTTTACCTGATATGAAATTTGAGGTAACAATACTCGGAAGCAGTTCTGCAACTCCTATTTATAATCGAAATCCTACATCGCAGGTGCTTAATATTAATGAGCACCTGTACCTGGTTGATTGCGGCGAAGGCACGCAACAACAAATGTTACGCTTTGATGTAAGGCCAAGCCGTATCGATCATATTTTCATCAGCCATATTCACGGCGACCATTACCTGGGTTTAATAGGCTTGCTTTCGTCTATGCACTTAAACGGGCGTAAAAAAACCTTAAAACTATTCGGCCCGCCCCAGCTCAAAGAAATTATCGACCTGCAATTAAAATATTCTGAAACCCATTTACAATTTGATATCGACTTTTGTATAACCGATGCGCATAATGCGCAGACCATTATAAATAACGACGATGTTATAATTGAAACCATCCCGCTCGATCATCGCATTGCCTGCACCGGTTTTTTGTTCAGGGAGAAAAAAAGGTTGAGGAAGCTGTTGAAAGCCGAACTTGAACGGATAGGGGTGCCGGTTGAATTATATACCCTGCTAAAAAAAGGGGCCGATTATACTAACCCCGAAGGCAAGGTATATAAAAACGATATGCTTACCACCGATTCTGACGCGCCTAAAACCTATGCGTACTGCTCAGACACGATATACAACGAGCAGTATTTTAAGCAGATCACCAATTCGGACTTACTATACCATGAAGCTACATTTCTGCATAATATGCTCGACAGGGCAAACGAAACTTACCATACCACGGCCCTTCAGGCCGCCGAAATAGCCGTAAAGACCCACGCTAAAAGACTTTTGATAGGCCATTTCTCTGCCCGCTATAAAAATTTGGATGAACTGCTGGAGGAAGCCCAAAGCATATTCCCGGCAACCGAACTGGCTATTGAGGGGAGAACTTTTGTTGTTTAACCTATCATTTCGAGATAACAGGGAATCTTATACTTACTAATCCAGACTAATTGTAAGCGATAATGAAAAATTTATTTGATTTGACAAATAAAAGTAATATTTTTGATCTATGATAAAAGATGATATATCCCGGTTAATGAATTTCTATCCTTTAATTTATTTTGCCTGTCATACCAGGCATGTAACTGATGAGGATACAGGAGTTAAATTGACCGCTAACCAGGCGAGCATACTGGATCATTTGGAGTTAAATGAACCCATATCGTTATATGATTTAGCTATGCACATGGGTGTTACCCCATCTACTATGTCGATATCAATAGACCGTTCTGTTAAACTTGGTTACGTTAAGAAAGAGAAGAACCTGCAAGACGCGCGTAAAACTGATCTTACACTAACGGCTGCCGGCGATAAGCTAAAAAAAAGCAGATCAGTACTTGACCCCGAACGTGTTGAAGCCATATTAAACCGCCTCAATGCTTCCGAAAGAAAAATGGCGCTTGACGGGCTTGATCTGTTAACCTATGCTGCTGAAATGGAGATGAAAAGTAAAAGCCAGGGCAAATCATGGAATTACAGGAACATTAAATCAACAAAAACATGAAATACTTATTGATCATTATCGCCATAGTGGCGTTGATTGTTCTGGTCGTGGCCATTATTGGCTATGCGCTGCCGGTAAAGCATACAGCTTCTTCAAATGTTTATCTGAACACGCCGCCCGAAAAGGTATGGCAAAAGTTAACCGACTTTAAAAGCTATCCCGGATGGCGCAAGAATTTGAGATCTGTTGACGTTACATCTGACACATCCTGGATCGAAACGGATCAGAGGGGTCGGCAGCTGCCTTTCGTGGTGATTACCCAAGAGCCCACTACAAAAATGGTCACTATGATAAATAGTAAAGAACTGCCCTTTGGAGGTACCTGGACATTTACGTTGCGTAATGAGACAGATAAAACACTGGTTACTATTACAGAAGACGGGGAGGTTTATAATCCTGTATTCCGTTTTGTTTCACGATTTATCATTGGCTACAGTGCATCACTCAATCAATATACTCAAGACTTAGAACAAGCTTTTAATAAAAAATAAATAATTGGCCGTTATTCCGGGATTGAAATACGGGTTTATGAAAGATTTCCCGCTTTAACGCGAGCGTCCGTTTGCGGGTAAATTACCCGGCAAAGCTTTCCAACAATTTAAATTATCACGGGCGGACGCTTGCGGAAGCAATGGAGCATTTATGCACATCCTTCAGTTGTCTCAGGATGACGCCCTAATATCTGTTAACACCCCCGATACCTTTCCTTGTTAAGAAATGAAGCCTCTTAACTATAACAAGTTATTTGATATGTTTTTAAAACAATATTATATAGTTTAAGTTATTAGTAAAATAATATTTTAAGCCTAAACTTTTTTAAAAAATATTATTATGCCAGCAAGATAGAGCCGAACCTTTTATATTTCAAATGGATAAAAAAACCACATCCGATAACCTGATCATTGCTAACAGGGAACTTGCGTATCAAAGCAAAGAGAAAGGAAAACGCGCCGAAGAACTGGTGATCGCTAACAAGGAGCTTGCTTTTCAAACAGAGGAAAAGGGCAAACGCGCCGAAGAGCTAGTGATTGCCAACAAAGAGCTTGATTATCAAAAAACAGAAAAGGGGAAAAGGGCCGCAGAATTAATAGTGGCCAATAAGGAACTGCTTTTTCAAAACCGTGAAAAGGAGAAACGGGCAGATGAGTTAATTATTGCGGATAAAGAACTATCCTTTCAAAACGCGCAAAAAGAGAACAGGGCCGCAGAATTGGTTATAGCTAACAAGGAACTTGCGTTTCAAACCGAAGAAAAGGGTAAACGTGCCGAAGAACTGGTGATCGCCAACAAAGAACTTGATTATCAAAAAACAGAGAAAGGGAAACGGGCCGCAGAATTAATAGTGGCCAATAAAGAACTGCTTTTTCAAAACCATGAAAAGGAGAAACGGGCAGATGAGTTAATTATTGCCAATAAAGAACTATCGTTCCAAAACGACGAAAAAGAGAACCGGGCTGCAGAATTAGTAATAGCCAATAAAGAAC
>CAISKH010000180.1 GCA_903885865.1 uncultured Mucilaginibacter sp. | reverse complement strand
TGCGATACGGATTCTGAACCTTCATTATAATTGGGCGTGTTGATCTTATCGCTTAAATAGGTAGCCTTTTGCCATTCATTATTTACATTGCTGCTTTGGTAAAAATCTTCATTTTGATCGCTCTGCCGGGTGAATATAATGGTTTTATCGTCGGCGGTTGATACGGGCGAGTATTCATCGGCGGCTGTATTAATATTGGGGCCCATATTAATGGGTTTAAACGTTACCGGGTGCTGCAGCGCGTCTATACTGAACAGGCAGTCCTTGATCAGTTTTTGTGCGAAGAACCTGTTTTGCTCCGTTATGCCAGCATAGGTTAAATATTTTTGTAATTGTTGAAGGGCATCGTCATATTGTGCGTCTGATATTTCAATATCCCCTAATTTTAAATAAACGGCACGGCTGAAATCGGGGTTAAGCGCAATAACTTTTTTAAATTCTCCGATCGACCCTTTATTATCGCGCGTGAGGTGCATAATATCGCCTAACTGGGCGTGAGCCTCTATAAAATGATCGTCGGCGTCTATTGCTTTTTGCAGTTGCTGAATAGCCAGGTTATACTGATGGTCATCTATGCTTTCATTTGCTAAGGCAAAATTCTTTATAGCCTCTTTGTTTGTGGTGCTGTATTGCTGTTGGGCGAACACAAAAACAGGTAAAAAAAACAATAGAAATAGGAGAACTACATTTTTCATCCTCTTGTTAACAACGGTTTGTATCCGAAGTTACAACTATTAAGGAATATTTAAATATTTATGGGTTTGCAAGGATATTTCCCATTTGGGGTTATTCATTACATATTCAACAATAAGCGGGGTCATTTCCTTTGATCTTGACCATTCGGGCTGTAAATAGAGTTTGCAACCCGCAGAAACCAGTTGTGCATGCTCCTCTGCAAACCCGAAATCGGATCTGTTAAATATGATCACTTTAAGTTCGTCGGCACGTTCGGCTACATGGGCCATAGGCGCTTTAAACTTTTTCGGCGACAGGCATATCCAGTCCCAATGGCCCGAAAGGGGGTAGGCCCCCGATGTTTCAATAAAAGTTTTAATGCCTTTTTGCTGTAGCTGCGCAGTTAAATAATCGAGATTATAGATCAAGGGTTCGCCGCCTGTTACTACAACAGCTTTAGCAGGGTGGAGGCCGGCATTTTCAACAATACGGTCGGCAGCGGTAAGCGGGTGCAGTTCGGCATCCCAGCTTTCTTTTACATCGCACCAGTGGCAGCCCACATCGCACCCGCCCAGGCGAATGAAATAAGCCGCTTTACCGGTATGATATCCTTCCCCCTGTATCGTATAAAACTCTTCCATTAAAGGAAGCAATGTGCCATCTTCCGGAACCTGGTGTGCCATAATAGGGTGCAAAGGTAAGGTTTTGAGGTAAAAGGCGAAAGGTAAAAGGTAGTCTATATTTGAGGTAGTATATTTTTTTGATTAGAAAATAACCTTTTACCTTTTGCCTTTTACCTTTCACCTCAATTTATCCTTTTACCTTTCACCTAAATTCATTAAGTTTGATTGATGAAGAAATTCCACGTAATAATTCTCTTACTAATAACGCTCTGCTTCACCTCCTGTGTGGATATTGAGGAGCATTATGATTTTAAGCTGGATGGGTCATGCAACGTGGTGTATGGGTTTGATATGGGCCGGGCAATATCGGTGTTTAAAAACCTGATGTCGGACTCCGTTAAGGAAACACCCCAGTTTAACCTGGTAAAAGATACAACCCTGAACTTTTATGCGGCTTTACCGGATAGCACAGTGAAAAAACTGACCAAAGAAGAGATCAATATGGCTAAAGGCAGCAGCTTATCCATAAAAATGGATCTGAAGAAAAGCATCATGAAAATGAGCATCAGCCACCAGTCAAAGAACGCTGCCGACCTGCAATATTACCTG
>CAISKH010000179.1 GCA_903885865.1 uncultured Mucilaginibacter sp. | reverse complement strand
GCCGGCTTTGAAGTGAGCGGTAAAATAAACCGTAAAGATTTTGGCTTAACCTGGGACGGCATTACCGAAGCTGGCGCAATTGTAGTGGGTGAAGATATTAAGATCACTATTAACGCTCAGTTTGCAAAACAGGCGTAATTTGATTTCGGATGTTCAATTTCGAAATTAAATGATTTATCAGTATATTATAAATGCAACCCAATATTGGGTTGCATTTTTTGCATATTGCAAAATCGAAAAAAATCCGAAATTGAACATCCGAAATTCGAAATAACAAACCATGCTCATCAAAATATATCCCGAAAACCCAAATCCAAAATCAATTGAACAGGTGGTTGATGTATTGCGTAAGGGCGGGCTCATCATATACCCTACTGATACGGTTTATGGTTTGGGGTGTGATATTACCAACCACAAGGCTATTGAAGCTATTTGCCGGATAAGGAACATAAAACCAGATAAAGCCAACTTCTCATTTATATGTTACGACCTGAGCCATATTTCAGATTATATAAAACCCATAGATAATACCACTTTCAGGGTGTTAAAAAAAGCTTTGCCCGGGCCGTTTACCTTTATTTTTAATGCCAGCCATAATGTGCCCAAACTATTAAGCTCCAATAAAAAAACGGTAGGTATAAGGGTTCCGGATAATGATATTGCACGTTGTATAGTGAAAGAATTAGGTAACCCCATTCTTTCAACCTCCATTAAGGATGATGACGAGATCATTGAGTACGCTACCGATCCGGAACTGATCTATGAAAAATACCAGGATTTGGTTGATATAGTGATAGATGGCGGCTATGGCGACAATATTGCTTCTACCGTTGTTGACTGCACATCAGGCAATTTTGATATTATACGTGAAGGTAAAGGGGAACTGGAGTTGTATTTATAACTGCAAAAAACTCACGCGGTTTAACTCGGACGTATAGCTTTTATGAACGCGGGTATCTTATTGAGATAGTCTTCCGTTTCTAAAAGTTTTACAAACTTACTGCCTACTATAGCGCCGTTGGCATATTCGCAGGCTTTTTTAAATGTTGCGTTATCAGCTATGCCAAACCCGATTATTGTTGGGTTTTTTAATTGCATGGCTTTAATGCGTTTGTAATAATCCTCAATACTGTCTGACACATCTAAATTACCCCCGGTTATGGATGAGGATGAAAGGAGATAGATAAAACTATTGCTCAACTCATCAATTTTACGGATACGGTCAGCCGATGTTTGCGGGGTTACCAAGAATATATTACTGAGGTTATTATCCTTGAAAAAACCGGCGTATAGGGTTTCATACTCATACATGGGCAGGTCGGGCACAATTACACCATCTACGCCTGCTTCGGCTGCTTTTTTGCAGAAACGTTCCACACCAAACTGCACTATAGGGTTAACATAGCCCATTAACAGTATAGGAATGGTTACCCGTTTACGCAGGTCCTTTAACTGCTCAAACAATAAATTAAGGGTCATGCCATTATCAAGCGCCTGTTGGGAGCTATGCTGAATGGTTGGCCCATCGGCTACGGGGTCAGAGTAAGGGAAACCTATCTCCAAAAAATCCGCGCCGGCTTTTTCAAGTGCTTCGGCAATATCAAGGGTGGTATTTAATTCGGGGTAACCTGCAGTATAATAGATAGATAATAAATTATCCTTTTTATTTGCGAAAAGTTTATTCAGACGATTCATGTGTTAGTAGCCAAAATATTTTATATATGTATCCAGATCCTTATCTCCGCGCCCTGAAAGACAGATAATAACATTATCATCCTTTTTAAACTTCATTTTCTCTAACTGCGCCAGCGCGTGTGCCGATTCAATAGCCGGGATGATGCCTTCCAGCTGGCAGCATAACAAGCCTGCCTGCAGGGCTTCATCATCGGTAACACTTGTGTATTGCGCACGGTTTATTTTGTACAGGTGCGCGTGCTGCGGGCCTATACCGGGATAATCTAACCCCGCTGATATTGAATAGGGTTCAACCACCTGCCCGTCATCCGTTTGCATGAGTATGGTGCGGCTTCCATGCAAAACCCCTTCCCTGCCCAAAAAAGTAGTCGCAGCCGAATGCCCGCTGTCAACCCCTTTTCCGGCTGCTTCAACCGCGATGAGTTTAACACTTTCATCATCTAAAAAATGATAAAACATACCCATCGCATTGCTGCCGCCACCCACACAGGCCATCACGTATTCGGGCAACTCTTTACCGGTATGTTCAAATAGCTGTTTTTTTGCTTCGAGGGATATGATAGACTGAAAACGGGCCACCATATCAGGGTAAGGATATGGCCCGACAACTGATCCGATGATATAATGCGTATCAACCGGGTTGGCTATCCAGTCGCGCAGGGCTTCGTTGGTGGCATCCTTCAATGTTTTACTGCCCGACTTTGCCGGAACTACCTTTGCGCCCAGCATTTTCATACGCGATACGTTAGGGGCCTGGCGCGCCATATCAACCTCACCCATATAAACTACGCACTCAATACCTTTTAACGCGCAAACGGTGGCTGTAGCTACGCCGTGTTGTCCTGCCCCTGTTTCAGCTATGATGCGTTTTTTGCCCAGGCGCTGGGCAAGCAATATCTGGCCGATAGCATTGTTAATTTTATGCGACCCGGTATGGTTAAGATCCTCGCGTTTTAAAAATATGTTGGCCCCGTATTTTTCAGAATACCGTTTAGCATAATACAGCGGAGAGGGCCTGCCCACATAATCTTTTAATAGCAGGTCAAATTCGGCCTTAAAATCAGCATCGTTTATAATACTTAAATATTTTTGGCGTAATTCTTCCACATTGGGGTATAGCATTTCGGGCACATAAGCGCCGCCAAAATCGCCGTAATATCCCTGCTCGTTAACTCCGTATTTCATGCGCGGTAAATTGTTTTAACAGGTTAAATGCCTGTTTTAATTTTTCTATATCTTTCATTCCCGGCGCTGTTTCAAAACGGCTGTTCAGGTCAACACCATAAAATTGGGGATTCGTAATTTTTTTTAGTTCTTCTAAATTATCCAAACTTAACCCCCCGCTTAAAAAAAACGGCACACTTAATTTATATTTATCTAAAATATTCCAGTTAAATGTTTTGCCTGAACCGCCATAGATAGCTGTCTTTGTATCAAACAGGAAATAATCAACTTTATCGGCATAAACGTTTAGCTGGTCGAAATCAAAATCGTTATCCAAACCAAACGCTTTTATAACCGTCGCCTTATTTCTGAATGAATCGGCAAATTCAGGGCTTTCATTTCCATGCAATTGTACGGCATTAAAGCCATAATTATCAATAAGCGCGTTAATATTTGCTTCTGGTTCATCAACAAAAACAGCGGTTTTATGAACTGGCGCTGAAATATTATTTAATGCATCAGCCGGCATATTGCCGATAAACCTGGGCGAACGTTCGTAACAGATAAAACCTACATAATCGGCGCCCAAATCTGCTACCATACTAATATTTTCAGGATCTCTTAATCCGCAAACCTTTATTTTCATCTCAGTTATCCAAAAGGTTTTTAAAACTTGCCAATGCCTTTTTACTTAGTAAGGAGCTTTCGGCTTCATAAAAACAATCCCCAAAGCTATTTTGCGGATTTATTGTTTTAATGGCCAATGCCGCGTTGGCCAAAACCACGTTTCGTTGCGCGGTAGTACAATCACCTGTTAACACCTGCATAAAAATAGCTGCCGATTGGCCAACTGTACTTCCCCCGGTAATTGCCGACGGATCGACCCGGTCAAAGCCAATACTTTTTAAAGTATTTATCTTTTCACCATCAGCCGAAAAGGTTTTAAAATCGCAGGTTAACGAAATTTCATCATAACCATCGAGCGCGGTCAATATGGTATATTTTCTATCAGACCGCTGATAAAGATAAGCATACATCCGCGCAAGCTCTAAATTATACACCCCCACCAGTTGATTTTTTGGCATAGCCGGATTAACCATTGGGCCGAGCATATTAAAAAATGTTTTAACACCCAGTTCTTTTCGTATAGGGCCCACCGTTTTCATTGCCGGGTGAAATAATGGGGCATGCAAAAAACAAATATTAGCATTCTCAATACTGCGCCTGAGCGCATCGGCACTATTGGTAAATTGGTAGCCCAGGTATTCCATTACGTTTGAGGAGCCGCAACCTGACGAAACCCCATAATTACCGTGTTTGGCTACCTTATAGCCCGCGCCCGCAACAACAAACGAAGCCAGGGTTGATATGTTAAAGGTATCCTTTCCGTCGCCGCCCGTACCGCAAAGGTCTATGACATCGCCCGATTCCAGGTCAATAGCAAGGCAAAGCTCCAGCATGGCATCCCTGAAACCCTCTAATTCGTTAACAGTAATATTGCGCATACAATAAGCCGTCATAAACGCGGCCATTTGTGAGTTATTATATATCCCTTGCGACATCAATGTTAAAATATCGTGCGCCTGTTCGCGGGTAAGTGTTTTATTTTCAAAAAGCTGGTTAAGAATTGATTTCATATATGGCCCTGTGACGGGAGTTTAGTTAAAAGATCATTAAACGTTTTAAACAAAAAAAGGCTACCCAACGGCAACCCTTCAACTATAATTTAAATAACATAGGTTTGCCTTACGATTACCCGTTAAGCCACCACCAATTATTTTTTAAACCTTTAATTATCATTTAGGCACAAATATGGAAATAGTTTTTTCTAAAAGCAAGTATAATGATAAATTTACGGCGATGTTATTTGGTTATTAAGTTATGGAGTTATTGGTTACTGAGCCCAAAATAGCCTATAAATTTAATGAATTAATAAACACAATAACTTAATAACCAATAACTTATTCAACTACCATGGCTATACATAAAAGAAAATTTAATCCTGAAGACGACCTGGGGTTTGGTACACAACCGGTTATTAAAAGCCAGCGTTTAATAAACCAGGACGGATCTGTAAATGTAAAACGCAAAGGGCTGTCTCCTTTTAATACTTCAAACAGTTACCATACGCTCATAACCATGAGCTGGCGTAAATTCTGGCTGCTGGTATTTACCTGTTACTTAACTGCCAATATAATTTTCGCTTTAATTTATGTATTGATCGGCCGCGATTCGATGTATGGCGCTACTACAGGTACCGATTTCTTCCATCATTTTATGGATGCCTTCTTTTTTTCGGCCCAAACCATATCTACGGTAGGCTACGGGCATATCAGCCCCAAAGGAATGGCGGCTAATAGCGTGGCGGCGTTAGAGTCGATGACCGGTCTTTTGGTCTTCGCTTTGGCAACCGGTTTGCTGTACGGGCGTTTTTCAAGGCCATCGGCAAAAATTAAATACAGCAAACATTTGCTGGTTGCCCCTTACGGAGAAAATGGAAAAGGTATAATGTTCCGGCTGGCCAACGTGCGGAGAAATACGCTAATCGACCTGCAGATGGAGGTAATATTCTCGTATAATGAGGACGTTGACGGCAAAAAAGTACGGCGGTTCATTTCGTTGGAACTGGAAAGAAAACGCGTAAGCATACTTACGCTAAGCTGGACCGTTGTGCATCCGCTTGATAATGACAGCCCGTTAAAGGATATGACACCCGAAGAAATGAGAAGTTCGGAAGCGGGCTTTGCTGTGTTATTAAAAGCGTTTGACGATACCTTTTCACAAACCGTACACTCACGTACCTCCTACCAATATGATGAACTGGTATGGGGCGCGAAATTTAAACCCACTTTTGACCGAGATGAAGAGGGACGCTTTGTTTTAAATTTGGGTAAGATTGATGATCATGAGGTAGTTGGTTTGTAGAGGTTAAAGGCAAAAGGGGAAAGGTAAAAGGTTATAGACTACACTGAATATATTGAAATTGATTCTGAAAAGAGATTTGGCAAGCCGGTTATTATTGGTACGAGGATTTCTGTATATGATATCCTGTGTTGGATGGCAGAAGGAATGTCGATTAATGATATTATTATAGATTTTCCCGAACTCAATGAAAATCAAATCAAGGCTTGTTTATCGTATGCCGCAGACACAAGAAATTAAATTTTATCTCAACAACGAATCCCTCTCTTTAGCAAATACATTGTAAACCAACTTATCCAGCCAGGCGGGTAAAAACTTGCTTAAAAATACGGTTAGCTTCCCTTGCCCGGTCATTATTAAAGTGCGTTCCCGGTTCTCAACACCGTCTGCAATGATCTTTGCCACTTCATCTGAAGTCATCATTTTTTGTTCTTCCAAAGTGCTTTCGCCTTGCTGGCCGCCATCCTTATTTAAAGCTGTATTGCGGATGTTTGATGCGGTAAAACCCGGGCAGGCTGTCATAACGTGTACGCCTGTTTTTAAATTCTCCACCCGTAAAGCATCCAGGAAACCATTCATGGCAAATTTTGAGGCGGAATAACCGGTTCGCCCCGGCAAGCCTTTATAGCCTGCTATGGAAGATACGCCAACTATTGATCCTTTTGTTTTCAGTATTTCGGGCAACGCGTATTTAGTGCAGTACACCGTACCCCAAAAGTTTACATCCATTACCGTTTTTAAAACCTTTACATCGGTATCAATAAACAAGGCCCGCATAGATATGCCCGCGTTATTTATGAGTATATCAACTTTACCAAATGTTAAGGTGGCTTGTTTTATCAAATTTTTGCAATCTTCTGCTTTGGTTACATCGCATTCAACGGCTATTGCCTTAATATTATATTGCTGACTGAATGATTGCGCTATTTCGGATAAGGTAACGTATTGCCGGGCGCCTAAAACAAGGTTAGCACCGCGCCGCGCAAATTCTGCCGCTAATGATTTACCAATGCCTGATGAGGCACCGGTTATTATTACGACTTTATCGTTCACATTCATAAGCTGATGTGCATAGTTGCATCCCGTTTATTTCATCTTCGATAAGGACGTCCAATTCTCAATTACTATATTATCGAGCCTGCTTAAATGCACAACGTTGTTAGTAACCATTACCATACCGTTGGCAATAGCGGTTGATCCGATTAAAATATCAAAATCGTCAATCAGTAATCCTTGCTTTCGTAGCTTAGCTTTTTCCTTGGCGTAAATGTCTAAAGAATTATAAATAGGTATAATTGGAAATTTCAGTATAAACTCCTCCACAATTTCCCGCATAGGTTCAACAGCCTTGCTGTTTTCAATGCCATATTTTAATTCAGCGACCGTGATTTCCGAAATAAAACAATTTTCCTCTCCAGCTTCTGATATTTTCTTGTTTAACCCATACAGCCCCTTAATGAAATATATGCAAATATTAGTATCGAGTAAATATTTTTTCAAAGCTTTTCAATAGTTCGGTTAAATACTCTTGATGCCTTAAGTTCTGCAATTATTTCATCGGCAGTTTCGTCGGATTTATAAGCCCCGAAAAGGGACTGCAAAGTTTTCTCCTGACTCGTTTTTTCGTCTTTTAAAGATTGTGAAAG
This sequence comes from uncultured Mucilaginibacter sp., assembly GCA_903885865.1. Classification (GTDB taxonomy): domain Bacteria; phylum Bacteroidota; class Bacteroidia; order Sphingobacteriales; family Sphingobacteriaceae; genus Mucilaginibacter. Next base: position 1,074 of record CAISKH010000179.1, on the reverse strand, counting down.
TTTGGAAATAAGATCAAGTTTACTATCTGAATTAAGGTTTTTTAGAAAACCAAAATAGTAATCTGCTAAACTATTATGAGGAGATGATGCAATCATTTGAACTTTGTTTTATCAAAGTTACTTCTTTTTCTTTAAAATTTATAAAAATGTAATGAAGCTGCTTGTTCTTCATTTACAAATTATTCGCTGTTGATTTTGCTTCAATCAATTTATTTATTTGGAAGATTTTTATTGTTCAACTTCATAGTTTGCCGGGTACATCTGCATACTTTCCACTCTTACTTCAGGGAAATTAAACAGGTACTTGGCAGCGAATATAAGCATAGCTCCATAAAAATTCTTTAGGTACTGCCAGTTAAATTTTGGCAGGCTATTGCTTTTAAAGTTGATAATATAAGTCTTAGGGAAGTAGTAATTTTTAAATCCGGCCAACCTCATACGGTATGAGAGATCAATATTATGGGCGTACATGAAAAAGCGTTCGTCAAATAAACCAATTTCATTTAAAACAGATTTCCGCACCATCATAAAACTATCATTCAATATATCAATTTCTGATGTTTGAAACTCTTCAACCCAGGCTTTATGATTACGATTGGTTAAGCGTGATTTCGGAAGATTTTTACCAAAACCTATCAGTTTAACAAACGCTACCCATTGTTTGGTTAATCCACGGTTTGATTCGGGCAGAAAGCTGCCTTGCGGGCCCAGCATACGTACACTTAAACCACTTGCATCACGATGATCGTCCATAAAATCAATAACCTTGTCAAGGGTCTCATTGCCGCAAATAGTATCCGCACTGACCAATAAAATATACTCTCCTTTTGACACTTCTATTGCGTGGTTACTTGCCCTGGCAACACCTTCATCAATTGAGTTTGCAATTAAGCTAATCTCCGGATATTCCGTTGACAGCATTTCAACCGAATTATCTGTTGATGCATTGTCAACTATAATCAACTCATAATCAATGGCATTTCCAGCTTTAATTAAAGAGTTAAGCGCGAGTTTCAGCAACTCACAACGATTGTGATTAACAATAATAACCGATAGTTTCATACTTACCTGGAT
>CAISKH010000178.1 GCA_903885865.1 uncultured Mucilaginibacter sp. | reverse complement strand
GCTCCGGAAGTAATGCTCATTTTAGGTGTGACATTATTGCTTTTCGGGGGCGATAAACTGCCCGGCCTGGCAAGGGGCCTGGGGAAGGGTATCCGTGATTTTAAGGAAGCATCTGAGGGTGTTAAGCGCGAGATAACTAATCAGATTGATAATTTTGAGAATAAAAAGAAGGAGGAAGAGGCTGCTAAAACGGCAGAGGAAACGCCCTTGATAGCCGAACATTCAACGGATAACCCGGATGGAAATGCGACGGAGGGCCAGGTACCAAATACCATGCCTTTAATTGACGAGAGCCATGTGGCAGCTACGGATAAAGTGGAGCCTGAGACGCACGAAAATATTGTGGAGGAAAAGCATGCAGAATCTACTCACGCGGCTGAGCATGAAAAAACAACACACGATTAATACAAACTATTTTTAAATCAATAATATAAAACATATAAAATTATGGGATTAGATTCACCGATGACGATCATTTTAATACTCGCTGTAGTATTATTAATGTTTGGAGGAAAAAAGATACCTGAATTAATGAAAGGTTTAGGCAAAGGGGTAAAGGAATTTAAAGACGCGCAAAGCGGCGAAAACGAACCGGCAAAACCAGAAGATAAACCTAAAGTTTAAATCTCCCGGCAACTTGTTTAGCTCGTTATTTAATATACTTATCTGTTGAAAAATTTTATGTTTTCAATAGATAAGTTTTTTATTTTCGGCCCATGACTAAATCTTATTCTTCTTTCAGCGAAATAAAGAGCGGGTTACAAAACCGCAAAGTTACTGTTGAAGGGCTGGTAAAGCATTATCTCGGTCAAATAGAGGCTAATGCTCATCTAAATGCTTTTAATGAAGTGTTTGGCCAGGAGGCATTAATGCGCGCGAAGGATATAGATAATCGCCTGCAGCAGGGCAGCACCGGCAAACTGGCCGGCATGGTGATCGCTATTAAAGACAACATTTGCTATAAAGGACACGAGGTAAGTGCATCATCCAAAATTTTAAAGGGTTTCCAGTCTGTTTATTCTTCAACTATAGTTGAACGTTTATTGGCCGAAGATGCCATAATTATTGGCCGCTGTAATTGCGATGAGTTTGCCATGGGCGCATCCAACGAATCATCCTATTTTGGCCCTGTAAAAAACTATGCCGATCAAACCAAAGTTTCAGGAGGTTCATCGGGCGGGGCGGCTGTAGCGGTGCAGGCCGGTATGTGCCATGCCGCTATTGGTACCGATACTGGCGGTTCAGTAAGGCAGCCAGCCTCGCTTTGCGGTGTGATTGGGTTAAAACCAACCTATGGCCGTGTATCAAGGCATGGTTTAATTGCCTACGCCTCGTCGTTTGACCAGGCGGGGCCAATTACGCGGTCAATAGAAGATGCCGCTCTTTTGCTGGAGGTTATGGCAGGAGCCGATGGGTACGACAGCACCGCGACTACTCAACCTGTACCATCATACGCTGCCGAACTTAAAAAAACATCATCTAAAAAAAAGATCGCTTATTTGCAGGAGTCATTATCGAGCCCCGGTGTTGATGACGAAGTAAAAAACACGCTAATAAATTCCATCGAGAAATTGAGGGCAGAAGGGCATACCGTTAAACCAATAGCGTTCGAATACCTTGATTTCCTGGTCCCGGCCTATTATATTTTGGTTATGGCCGAAGCGTCGTCAAACCTTGCACGTTTTGATGGCGTGCATTATGGATACAGGAGCCCATCGGCAACCGATTTGGTATCAACCTATAAACTTTCGCGGTCTGAAGGGTTTGGCAAGGAGGTAAAGCGCCGTATCATGATGGGCACTTTTGTGTTGAGCGAAGGGTATTATGACGCATATTATGCCAAAGCGCAAAAAGTGCGCCGGCTGATACGGGAAAAAACTGATAAAATATTTGAGGAATATGATTTTATTTTGTTACCAACCGCTCCCGAGCCTGCTTTTGATATCGGGATTGAGGTAAAAGACCCCGTAGTAAACTACCTGGCCGATATTTTTACTGTTCAGGCTTCATTAACTGGGTCGCCGGCTATTTCTTTGCCCGCCGGCAATAACACCAAAGGATTACCGTTAGGGTTACAATTATTAGCCAAACATTTTGACGAACAAGAGTTGTTAAATTTTTCCAAATATTTCTTGGAGCTATAAAAATTTAATATATTAGTAAAATTATAGATGCCGGCAAGCATCCATTTTACCCTAACGAAAGAGAATGAAGAGACTATTGATTGTTGCCGCCTGCCTTTTATCTTTGCAAATTGTCAAAGCCCGTTCCTTGCCCCTTATTGATTCGCCCCTCAGATCGAACCATGGTAGTTTCCAGGTAAATACACCCCGCGATACAAATTTTGTAATACCGCTTAACAGCTATTCAGCTTCCATATTTAAACTCCGGCTTGATTCTATCCGGAATGAGGTGCCGTTGGACTATAATGATTACGTACAAAACTATATTGACATTTACACCCGCCATAAGGAAGAAATGAGCCATGTTCTGGGGCTGGCCAAATACTATTTCCCTATTTATGAAAAAATATTTCATGAAACAGGCATCCCCGATGAAATAAAGTATTTATCAGTAATTGAATCGAAGCTTGACCCAAACGCAGTATCAAGGGTTGGCGCTACCGGCCCCTGGCAGTTTATGGCCACTACCGCTAAAATGTATGGCTTAAATATGGATAGTTATGTTGATGACCGCCGCGACCCTATACGGGCCAGCTACGCAGCTGCAGCCTATTTAAAGGATGCCTACCAGGAATTTGGCGATTGGCTTTTAGCAATTGCCTCCTATAATTGTGGTAAAAGCAATGTGGAACACGCTATTGAAAAAGCAGGCGCCATGGATTTTTGGTCCATCCGGCAGTATTTACCGGCGGAAACACGGAATTATGTGCCGGCGTATATCGCCATGTCATACGTAATGAATTATGCTGCCAAACACAATATTACGGCTGATAACTGGAGTTTCTCTGCCCATACCGATACGGTTTTTGTTGATAAATTTGTTTCACTATCAAATGTTGCCAAAGCATTAAATGTAGATATAAATGACCTCTCCCTGTTAAACCCGGCTTACAAAAGACAGATCGTAAACGGTACCACCGCGGCCCCACGCAGAATGATCCTTCCGCATGCTGATCAAAGAAATTTTACCGCTTTATATAATGCTTTAAATAATATAGACGCACCGGTTGTTGTACAACCGCAAGTAATACCTGCAACTACTGCCGTTAACCTGGTAAATATACCTGTTAGCACCAAACCGGTGGGAACAAAAACGCCCGATTATTATATAGTTAAACCCGGCGAAACATTAGAAAATATTGCCGCTGATTACGGCCTTGATGTACGCGAAATAAAAGCATGGAACCATTTGCAAACCGGCAAAGCGGTTGCGGGCACCAGATTGAAATTAAACCCTTTTGCTAAAGTAAGCCGGGGATAAAGTATTTAACCTGAGCGGCCCGGTTTTAAATTTAAAACCGGGCTTTTTTATTACAGGTTCAAAAAAGAGTTAACTTTGAATCTTAGAATGAACACATGGATAAACCTAACCGTAAACAAGACGCCCTTAACTACCACTCGAAGGGGCGCCCGGGAAAAATACAGGTAATACCTACCAAACCCACCAATTCGCAGCGCGATTTAACCATGGCCTACTCGCCGGGTGTGGCCGAACCCTGCCTGCGCATTGCCGAAAATATAGATGATGTATATAAATATACCGCTAAAGGGAACCTGGTAGCCGTTATAAGTAATGGCACTGCCGTGCTTGGCCTGGGCAATATTGGCCCCGAAGCTAGTAAACCCGTAATGGAGGGTAAGGGCCTGTTATTTAAAATATATGCCGATATTGATGTTTTTGACCTCGAAATAAATGCAAAAACGGTTGATGAGTTTGTAAATATTGTAAAAGCCCTTGAGCCAACTTTTGGCGGCGTAAACCTGGAAGATATTTCGGCACCTACTTGTTTTGAGATCGAGCGCAGGTTAAAAGCCGAAATGAAAATACCTGTGATGCATGATGACCAGCATGGTACGGCAATTATATCGGCAGCGGCTTTGCTAAATGCCTGTGAGATACAGGGTAAGAAACTCGATAAAATAAAAATGGTAATTAACGGCGCGGGTGCCGCCGCGGTATCCTGCTCAAAAATGTATTTGGCGCTGGGGGTTAAAAAGGAAAACCTGGTGATGTTTGACATTAATGGTTTAATAACCCAGCACCGTACCGACCTTGACGAGATGCGCCTGCAATTTGCCACCGAACGCAAGGATGCAGAAACCCTTATCGACGCGATGAAAGGCGCTGATGTTTTTATAGGTCTTTCGGCAGGTAATGTGGTTACGCCTGATATGCTGCGCGGCATGGCCAAAAATCCTATTGTTTTTGCAATGGCTAACCCTGAGCCGGAGATAGCTTATGAAATAGCGATTACTTCGCGTAAGGACCTGATCATAGCAACGGGCCGGTCCGATTTTCCGAACCAGGTAAACAATGTGCTGGGTTTCCCTTATATTTTCAGAGGCGCGTTGGATGTGAGGGCGAGCGCCATCAACGAAGAAATGAAACTGGCCGCTATTCACGCGATAGCGGAAATCGCAAAAAAGCCGGTTCCCGAAGCGGTTAACCTTGCCTACAATGCCAAGAACCTGAAGTTTGGCCGCGATTACATCATCCCCAAACCAATGGACCAGCGATTGATAACCGAGGTTTCATCGGCTGTAGCTAAAGCGGCTATCGAATCGGGCGTGGCCAGGAAGGTCATTACTGATTGGGATGCCTATACCGAAGAACTGCGGTCGAGAGTAGGGCCCGATGATAAGTTGCTGCGTAACATTACCAATATGGCCAGGAACAACCCCAAGCGGGTAGTTTTTGCCGATGCTGATAATTATAAAATATTGCGGGCCGCTCAGATAGTAAAAGATGAAGGTATTGCCACCCCTATACTGCTGGGCGATGTAAAAAAAATAAAGCAAATAATAAAAGAAACCGAACTGGAGTTTGGCGAAGTAGAGATAATTGATCCGCATATAGGCGCCGAACATACCGAAGAATATGCGCAATATTATTTCAAAAAGCGTCAGCGCCGCGGCATAACTCTGTTTGAAGCAAGACAATTAATGGCCGATCCCAATTATTACGGATCCTGCATGGTCCAGTTTGGCGAGGCCGACGCGTTGATATCGGGGTTGAGTAAAAACTATGCCACCACCGTTAAACCCGCGCTGCAAATTATCGGTACCGAAAAAGGAGTAAGCCGCGTGGCAGGCATGTATATGATGCTGACTGCAAAAGGTCCCGTATTTTTCGGCGATACCACAGTAAATGTTGACCCATCGGTTGAAGAGCTGGTTGATATTACAGTATTAATAGAACGTTCGGTAAAACAATTCAACATAAACCCCAGGGTTGCTATATTATCCTATTCAAATTTTGGATCAAATGATGGCCCCATACCTGAGAAAACAAGAGAAGCAGTGCGTATATTACACGAAAAATACCCTGGTATGGTGGTCGACGGCGATATGCAGGCAAATTTTGCTTTGAACGCAGCTTTGCTGGCTGATAATTTCCCTTTTTCGACCTTAAATGGGCGGGCGGCAAATACGTTAATATTTCCGAACCTTGAATCGGGGAATATTGCATATAAGTTATTACAGGAAATAGGCAGCGCCGAAGCGGTGGGCCCCATATTGTTAGGGCTCAAAAAACCAGTACATGTTTTACAGTTAGACAGCTCGGTGCGTGAAATTGTGAATATGATAACCATAGCGGTGGTTGATGCACAGGTAAAAGGGGGTGATTAGAGATTAGAGATTAGAGATTAGAGATTAGAGATTAGAGATTAGAGATTAGAGATTAGTGATTAGTGATTAGTGATTAGTGATTAGTGAGGTTTTTGGGGAGAGTAAAGTTAATTGTAAATAGTATGAATTTTAACAGTAGTAAAGTATTGAGGTTTGCAGGTATTAAAACCTTTTACCTTTTACCTTTTACCTTTTACCTCAAATAACATGTACGCTTATATTGATGGAAGATTAGTTTTTAAAAGTCCTGCTTATGTGGTGATAGATGCCGGCGGTGTGGGTTATCATATCAATATCTCCTTAAATACATACTCGCTGCTAACTAATACTGAGCGGTGCAAGTTGTTTACATGGCTGCATGTAAAGGAAGACGCACATACGCTGTATGGTTTTGCCGATGAAGGTGAACGCAGGCTGTTTTTACATTTAATATCAATACCCGGAATAGGGCCAAATACGGGGCGAATGATGCTGTCGTCGGTTACTCCTGTCGAGATACAGGCGGCAATTATTAGCGGTAATGTTTCTTTGATACAGCGCATTAAAGGCATCGGGCCAAAATCGGCGCAGCGCGTTATTTTAGAACTCCAGGATAAATTACGTAAAGAAGGCAGTGAAACATTAAATACGGCCCCGGCAAATAAAACCGTTAAAGAGGAGGCACTGGCCGCGCTGGTTATGCTTGGCTTTGCCCGTAACATAGCCGAAAAAGTATTAGAACAGGAAATAAATAAGAACGGCGATACTTTAACTGTTGAACAGCTTATTAAGTTTGCTTTAAAAAGTTTATAATTACGCTTATTTTAACTTGAACTGTGACAGGGAATTTTACTAATAAATTTCTTATAGCCCTAATATTTGTTTCTGCATTTTGGGGGATAGGAAATGCTTTTGCACAACAAAAGCCCGCGCCCGCCCTTAAAAAGGATTCAGTAACTGTTAAAGTCCCTTATAATTATACAGGATCAAGAAATGAGTTATTGCGTGAAGGTATTTTTGACCCGCCCCCGTTTGGCGTAACGCGTACCGTTGAATATGACGCGGCAACCAACCAATATGTACTTTATGAGCGCATAGGCAATTTACTGTACCGCCCCCCGGTGTATCTTACGTTTACCGAGTATCTGCACTTAATGCAGATTGGCGAAAAGCGCGATTACTTTAAAAAGCTGGCCGACAATTATGCTTACCAGCAGCAGCAACCGGGTTTTATACCCCCGATAAATGTGCACAGCCAAACTTTTGAAAGAATATTCGGAAGTTCCCTGATTGCTATAAGGCCGCAGGGTTCGGCAGAGGCGGTGATGACCGGGCAGATCAACGACAATGAAAACCCGTTATTCAATACCAAACAGCGTCAGCAGTTCAATTTTAATTTTGACCAGCATATACAGCTTAATTTAACGGGAGATATTGGCGATAAATTAAAGATCGTTACCAATTATAATACCGATGCCCAGTTTCAGTTTGATAACCAGGTAAAACTGGATTATTTGGGCCACCCTGACGAGATCATACAGGAAATACAGGCAGGTACGGTGAGCATGCCTTTAAACACAACATTAATTACGGGCACACAGGCACTGTTTGGTGTAAAAGCAAAACTGAAGTTCGGCAAACTAAATGTGACCACCATTTTATCGCAGCAGCGTTCGCAATCAAAAACAATAACCATAAGCAACCAGGGGCAACAAGGTACTTTTTCTGCAACCGCTGCAGATTATGAAGCCAATAAGCATTATTTCCTGTCGCAGTATTTCCGAAATAACTATAACAAGGCGCTGGCAAATATCCCTATCATCAGTTCAAACATAAATATTACAAAAATTGAGGTATGGACCACTAACCGCAACAACTCAACTGCCGACTCGCGCGATGTGGTAGGTTTTATGGATCTGGGTGAAAACGCGCCCTACAATACGGCCCAAATACAGGGGGGAGCGGGTTTTTCGGGCCTCCCGGCGGGTTTTAAGGGCCCCGGTTTTACCGATCAATCAAACTCTCTGTTAAATAACTTGCCGCCAAACGCACGCTTAACCAATGATGCCTCCAATTCGATCATCACATACTTTGCTGCCCATGGCGGTTCAGATAACTATGCCAAGCTAACGTATGCCCGCAAATTAAAATCGAACGAGTTTACGTTGAACCCGCAGTTAGGTTATATATCACTTAACTATCCTTTAAATAATGATGAAGTACTGGCGGTAGCTTACCAGTACAGTGTAAACGGGAAACAATATCAGGTTGGTGAATTTTCGAGCGATATCCCTGTCGACCCAACAACGCCAAAAGTGCTTTATTTGAAATTACTTAAAAATACCATATTAAAAACCAACCTGCCTACGTGGAAGCTAATGATGAAAAATATTTATTCGCTAAATGCCTTCCAGGTTAGCCCAACGGGTTTTAAATTGACAATAGCCCGGCTCGACGATAAGTCGGGCATTGATAAACCCATAATGGAAGAGGGGCAGAACACCAAAAGCAAACTATGGCTGCAATTAACAGGGTTAGATAACCTGGACGAGAAACAGGAGAAGCAGCCTGACGGGTACTTTGACTTTTTACCGGGTATAACTATTGATCCGCAAAACGGGCGTATCATATTCCCGGTACTGGAGCCATTTGGGTCTGACCTGGCCAAACAATTTAACCCCGGCGAAACGGCCCTGATCAACCGGTATGTTTACCAGCAACTGTACGATTCAACCAAAACCGTAGCACAACAGTTTTTCCCGCAGTTTAACCGCTATACTATTAAGGGCACCTATAGTTCGCAGGGGGGGGGCGGCATCTACCAGCTCAATGCCATTAACATTCCCCAGGGTTCGGTAATTGTATCGGCAGGGGCCTCAAAGTTAGTTGAGGGTACTGATTATACCATTGATTACAGCTCCGGACGCCTCAATGTAATTAATACGGCCATACTTTCATCAGGTCAGCCTATTACCGTTAATTTAGAAAATAACGAGCTTTTCGGCATTCAGCAAAAGTCATTATACGGCGCCAGATTCGACTATACAGTAAGCCCAAAACTTACATTGGGCGGTACGGTAATGCACCTTACAGAACAACCTATATCGCAAAATGAAGCAATAGGGCAGGAGTCTATTTCAAACACCATATGGGGTGTTGATGCAAATTATTCGTCGTCGTCACGCTTGCTTACCCGCTTGGTGGATAAAATACCTTTTATTCATACCAAGGTGCCGTCGTCGGTAAATTTTAGCGGCGAATTGGCCGAACTATTGCCCGGCAGCCCGGGTGCGCTCAATTATGCGGGTTCAAAGAGCGGAACTTCATACCTTGATGATTTTGAGAACAGCCAGTCGGTAATTGATGTTAAGAGCGCAAATACCTGGCAAATTTCGGCTACGCCGCAGCTTTTCCCCGAGTCGCAACTATTTAATAATTTGGCCTATGGTTTTAATAGGGCGCGATTAGCGTTTTATAATATCGACCCTATATTTTACACCAATACCGGTACAACATCGGTTACGCGGGCGCAGCTATCCAATCCTTATGCCCGTCAGGTTTTAGAAACCGAGGTGTTTCCTTACAAACAATCGGTTACCGGGCAGCCTTTAACCATATCAACTCTCGACCTGGCTTATTATCCCATGGTTCGCGGCCCTTATAACTATACCACTACCGGTATTAATACGGATGGCACGCTGCAAAACCCTGCTTCGCGCTGGGGGGGTATATACCGGGCTATCTCAACCAATGATTTCCAGGCGTTAAATGTGGAGTACATTGAATTCTGGGTACTTGACCCATTTATTAAAAAACCGGCATCAACAGGCGGCGACCTGTACTTTAACCTGGGCAGCATATCAGAAGATGTATTGAAAGACGGGCGAAAAAGTTTGGAGAACGGCTTGCCGGTTAATGGCGATTTGAGTACAGTTGATACAACCGCCTGGGGCAGGGTGCCAAAAGCGCAGCCTGTTGTAAATGCGTTTGATAGCGACCCTGCCTCGCGCCAGTTGCAGGATGTTGGTTTGGATGGCCTGGGCGATGCGGATGAACAGGCTAAATACGCTCCTATTGTACAGCAGGTTAAAAGCAAGGTGAGCGCACAGGCCGCCGCCACGTTTGCCAACGACCCCTCATCAGATGATTACCAGTATTACCTGGGGCCAAACCTGGACCAGGCAAGGGCCGACATTTTACAACGGTACAGCCAGTATAACGGCAATGAAGGCAATTCAAAAACGGCCGAACAATCGCAGGCGCTGCTTGGTTTGCAAACTTCGGCAAACACTTCACTGCCCGATGGGGAGGATATTGACCGCGATAACAACATGAATCAGGATGACGAATATTTTCAATACAAAGTATCTATTCGGCCCAAGGACCTGGTAGTTGGGCAAAACTTTGTTAATGATAAGGTGACTGCACAAGTTAAACTGGCCGATGGCACCACACAATCAGCTACCTGGTACCAGTTTCGTATCCCTATTAGCCAGCCAACATCGGCAGTGGGCGGCATACAGGATTTTAAGGCCATCCGTTTTATGCGGATGTTCATGACCAATTTTGCCGATACCGCCATATTGCGTTTTGCCACTTTAGAATTGGTGCGCGGCGATTGGCGGGCCTATAATACCGAGAAGAACCCTTTAAATGTAATTGCCGACCCGGCACTTGTTAACCCGCCGCTTGATAATTCGGTAATCAATGTGGAAACTGTAAATATTGAGGAAAACGGTAACCGTGTGCCTATACCTTATGTAGTGCCGCCGGGAATTATACGGCAGCGTGATTATAATAACCTGCAAAGCAATACGCAGTTAAACGAGCAGTCGTTATCTTTAAATGTAACCAACCTTACCGACGGTTATTCGCAGGCAGCATTTAAAACTTTTTCTAATGACTTGCGCCAGTATAAGCACCTGCAAATGTTTATACACGCCGAAGCCAATAATCAATCGCAGTTAAAGGATAATGATGTTAGCGCGTTTATACGCCTGGGCGCCGATTACCAGGACAATTATTATGAATACGAAATACCATTGGCCGTTACACTGCCCGGTACAACCAACGCGAATTCGATATGGCCTGACGCCAACCAGCTGGATATTGACCTGTCTATATTAACCAATGCAAAAATAGCGCGTAATAATGCCAAATATAAAGGACAACCCTGGCCCATAAATTTACCATTCACCTTTACCGACGGGCGTAACAAGATCACGATCCTGGGTGTGCCCGACCTGAGCCGTTTGCGAACGGTTATGCTTGGGGTGCGCAACCCTTACAAAGGCAATTCGGCGCCGGGGGTTGACGACGGCCTAAGTAAATCGGCAATAGTGTGGTTTGATGAACTGCGGCTTACAGATTTTAATAATAAAGGCGGGTGGGCAGCCGTAGGCCGGGCTGATTTTAAACTGGCTGATTTTGCCAATATTACAGTATCAGGCAGTAAAAGCACCGCCGGGTTCGGTACGCTTGATTCGAAGCTGGAGGATAGGTCGTTAAACGACATCCAATCTTATGATATCTCTGCCAATATGGATATCGGCAAATTTTTCCCGGCAAAAAGCGGCATAAAGATACCCACTTACATCAATGTTTCACAGCAGGTAAATACGCCCGAATATGACCCGGCGCAACCCGATATTTTGTTAAAGCAAACCCTTAGCGGGGCAACATCAACCCAACAGCGCGATTCGATAAAAAACGCCGCCGAAGATTATACCATGCGCAAAAGCATCAACTTTACCAATGTGCATAAGGAAAGGACCGCTGCGACGGCGCCCGCGCACTTATATGATATAGAAAACTTTAATGCTACTTACGCCTTTACCGAATACCTGCACCATGATTTTACAACGGAGAGCGATATTGAAAAAACTTATCATGCATCATTAGCCTATAATTATACCCAACAGCCTAAATACATTAACCCTTTTCAAAAATTAATAAAAAATAATATGCTGGCCCTGATAAGGGATATTAATTTGAGCCTCGCGCCTACGCGCTTAAACTTCAGTATTAATTTTGACCGTTTTTACTCAGAAAACAGTTTAAGGAACAACGACCCCAATAATCCTGTTTTTATACCAACAACCTATAATAAAACCTTTAACATAACACGCGTTTACGGTTTTGGGTGGAACCTTACCAAATCATTAACGTTGAGTATTGATGCTACCAACCTATCAGTAGTTGATGAGCCCAATGGCCGCCTTACAGGTTTAAAAATTGATACCCTATGGGAAAACATACGCAAGCTGGGGCGCACCACCAACTATAACCATACCATCAACATGATATATACGGTACCGTTAAACAAAATACCGGGAATGGAATGGACATCATTAAAAGCAAGTTACAGCACCAACTTTAACTGGCAGGCCGCCCCTGAATTTTCAATCGGCAACCCCCAGTTTAATGTGGGCAACAGCATACAAAATGCGCGTACTATACAATTGGATCCATCGCTTAATTTTATTACTTTATATAATAAAATACCTTCGTTAAGGCAGGCAAACATTGAAAAGAGCGAGGGGTTAAGCAAATTTCTATTAACTTTTATAACCGGTATTAAAAGTATAACTGCATCGTACACCCGTACCGAGGGCACATTCTTACCTGGTTATTTGCCTCAGTCAAATTTATTTGGCGAAGATTTGAGTTATTCTTCACCGGGTTTGGGTTTTTTATTAGGAAGCCAGGCCGATATACGCAATATGGCGGTGACGCGCGGCTGGATATCAGCCGACACTCTGCAAAACCAGCTATATGTGAAAACGTTTAAAGAAGTCCTTAACCTGCGCGCGAGCCTTGAACCCATACCTTTATTGCGTATACAGTTAACCGCGTTTAGAACGGAAGATCATTCTTATCAAACTAATTTTAAATATTTAAGCGGCTCGAATGATTTTGAAAACCTGTCGCCGACAACTACGGGCGATTACAGCGTTTCTTATTTTTCGCTCGCTACAGCATTTTCAAAAGAAAGCGGGGTTAATAATACTTCGAAGCCTTTTCAAACCTTTTTGGATAACCGAACCACAATTTCACAAAGATTGGGAAAGACCAACCCAAATTCATCCGGAGTGGCCAACGGGTATGCCGACGGGTATGGTCCTAACTCGCAAAATGTGCTGGTGCCGGCCTTCCTGGCGGCCTATACAGGGAAAAGCGTTTCGGGTGCAAGCCTGGGCCAGTTTCCGGGTATATCCATCCCTAACTGGCAGATAGATTACGGCGGCCTGAGCCGTATCCCGTTTTTCCAGGATTTGTTCGACTCATTTAATCTGCGGCATGGTTATCAGTCATCCTATATTGTAAACGGTTATAACACTTTATTGCAATACCGGGAAACCGGTGGTGCGGCGAGCTCAAGGGATGCTAATAATGATTTTCTGCCCCAGTACCAGTTTTCGCAGATCACCATCCTGGAAATGTTTGTGCCCCTGGTAGGTGTGGATATACGGTTTAAAAACAACATGACCGCTAATTTTGAATATAAGCAAAGCCGGTCATTAAGCCTGAGCCTGCTGAACAGCCAGCTTACCCAGCAAGAGGAAGATAATGTAACGTTTGGCTTTGGCTACAAAACCAAAGATTTCAGGTTCCCGTTCGGGTTATTTAGTAACTTTATATTGAAAAATGATATTAATTTTAAGCTTGATTTCTCCTTAAGGAACAATAAAACATTAATATACCAGGCAGATGTAACCGCCGCGCAGGTATCATCAGGTGCACAAAATCTTACCTACCGGCCATCTATAGATTACAGCATAAGCCAGCGTTTTAACCTGAATTTGTTTTATGATTCAAACCTCACCAAGCCCTTCACCTCACAGGCTTTTAATACTTCGTTTACCAATTTTGGTATTAATTTGAAGTTGTTGCTGCAGTAATCATTGTCCGCCGGTACTATTGTTCTACTGTATTTCTTTCTGCTGATTTTTTAGCTCACGTTGCTGTTTTCGCTCGGCACGTTTTTGTATCCTTAATGCTTTTTTTATTTTCCGGTTTTGCTTGTTGAGTACACTTTGGGCCATCCTCGCCGTGGTTGCCTGCTGTGTTTTGGTGTCATACCCAACCGCGGGTTTTATACCGGCAAGCAACGTTTGCCACGCGGTTTTAAAAAAAGGTGAATATACAGGCCGCTTATAAATCACATTAAATGACCGGGGTATTTCGCCCGCTTCATCCGGATTGTTATGCTTCAATATAAATACATTGGCAAACAGTGTCGCTATTAACTTTCGCTTCAATTTTTTATCAACGCTGTCTGGTTTTAACAGCGTTACTTTAAGATCATTGTATAAAACGGTGACCTTTCCTTCCGATACCTTACTATCAGCTTTAATGTCAAACTCAAACCTTTTAAGACTCCCCGAATTTATTTTAACCATAGCCAATGGTATTGTGGCTGGGTTTACTGCCTGCAAATTCATGGGGCCTACGCTGCCTTTATAGCTGTAGAGGGCATT
>CAISKH010000177.1 GCA_903885865.1 uncultured Mucilaginibacter sp. | reverse complement strand
ATTTAAACTACTTTACCTAAAGCTTTTGTACTGATTCAGGGTGATTCACTCCCTTTTTACAAACCACTTATTTTCAGTAACTTAACTGCAAAAAGTGATTCAGGTGATTCATGTGATTCACTATTTTGTGAATCACTTCATCACCTGTTTTTAAGGTAAAAACTTACTGATCCTGGTATAGGTTTACCCCTATCTCTGCCAGCACCACTAACATACTTGCTTTAACAATTAAGAATGCCTTGAATTATGGTTTTTTAATTAATTTAGCCCGCGCATGACATCAATCGCATCTAAACTACCGCAGGTAGGCACTACTATTTTCACTATCATGTCGGCCCTTGCGGCTGATGTTGGGGCTATAAATCTTTCACAGGGTTATCCTGACTATGATTGCTCGCCCGAACTTACAGAACTGGTAAACAAGGCCATGAAAGACGGCCATAACCAGTACGCACCCATGGCGGGTGTATTGGCCCTGCGCGAACAGGTAGCCTATAAAACCCAAAAACTACATGGCGCCAAATACGACCCGCATACTGAGATAACTATTACCGCTGGCGGCACACAAGCCATATTTACTGCTATAAGCGCTGTTGTACATCAAAATGATGAGGTAATCATATTTGAGCCCGCATTTGATTGCTATGCCCCTGCTATTAAGTTAATGGGAGGCGTGGTAAAATCGCTGGAGCTGGAACCACCCGATTACCGCATTGATTGGAACATGGTTAAAAAGCTGGTAAACAGCCGCACAAAGCTCATTATATTGAATTCGCCGCATAACCCCACGGCTACAATCCTTCATAAGGAAGATATAGCTGAATTAAGCGCCATAGTAAAAAACCAGAACATACTGATATTGAGCGATGAGGTGTATGAGCATTTGATCTATGACGACGAAACCCACCATAGCATGGCGCGCTACCCCGAGTTGCGGCAGCGCAGCTTTATTGTGGCATCATTTGGCAAACTGTTTCACGCTACCGGTTGGAAAGTTGGTTATTGCCTCGCCCCTGCTTATTTGATGCAGGAGTTTAAAAAGGTACACCAGTTCCTCGTATTCAGTGTAAATTCGGCTATGCAATATGGTATTGCCGAATATTTAAAAAATGAAGATACCTATTTAAGTCTGCCTGCTTTTTTTCAGCAAAAAAGAGATCATTTCAGAAAAGGTTTAGCGCAAACCAAATTTGAATTGCTACCTTCATATGGCTCTTATTTTCAATCGGTTAAATATGGCCATTTAAGTATGGAAAGCGACACGGATTTTGCTTTACGATTAACTAAAGAGGCTGGTGTTGCCTGCATACCAACTTCGGTTTTCTATACACAGGGTACAGATCACCGTATTTTACGGTTTTGTTTTGCCAAGAAGCAAGAAACATTAGATGATGCCGTTAATAGATTAATAGACTTTAAACTTTAATGGGTGATGTCACGTATTAGTTAACGCGAAACTAAATGCAATGGAAAACTTAAAGATCACTTTATTTCAGGGATACCTTTTTTGGGAAAAAGCAGACAAAAACCTGCAAAACATTGCTTTGCGGTTATCCGGCATACGCGAAAAAACTAACCTCATTATATTGCCGGAAATGTTCAATACCGGCTTCTCCATGAATGCTGAAGAGCTGGCCGAGCCAATGGATGGTAAAACCATGCAGTGGATGTATAAAATAGCCAAACAATATGATTGTGTAATAACCGGTAGCCTCATTATATCAGAAAAAGGCAAATACTATAACCGGCTTATATGGATGCTGCCCGACGGCACGTATAAGTATTATGATAAACGGCACTTATTTGCCATGGGCGATGAACATCATACTTATACAGCCGGCACTAAGAAATTAATAGTTGAATTAAAAGGTTGGAAGATCTGCCCGGTTATTTGTTATGATCTCCGTTTCCCGGTATGGCTGCGCAATGTGAACAAAACCTACGACCTGCTGCTAGTGATAGCCAACTGGCCCGAACGCCGTTCATTGCATTGGCGCACTTTAATACCAGCCAGGGCGGTTGAGAACCAGGCTTATGTAATTGGGGTTAACCGAGTTGGGCATGATGGTAATGAAGTGTATCACTCGGGCGATTCGACCTGTATTGACCCCAACGGCAATGTAGTATACTATAAACGGGATGAGGAAGACCTTTATACTTTTTCAATTATTGCTGATGAAGTTATTAAAACACGGCGCGTTATGCCCTTTTTAAAGGATGCCGATGATTTTAATCTCATCCTGAATAAGGATTTGCAGAAGCAAGTATAAATCATCCAAACTTTATTAATTTGCCCCTTAAAAAAACAATTCCGAAACGTGATAAAGATACCCCGTTCCCTGCTTTTAATAAGTTGTTTTCTATTTTGTACGCTTTCCCTATCGGCCCAAAGAAAAAAGGATTACACCCAATTTGTTGATCCTTTTATCGGTACTGGCGGCCACGGCCATACTTATCCTGGCGCTGCATTGCCGTTCGGAATGGTGCAGCTCAGTCCTGATACCCGCCT
>CAISKH010000176.1 GCA_903885865.1 uncultured Mucilaginibacter sp. | reverse complement strand
GTGTAACTCGCCCATACCTGATATTACGGTTTGGCCGGTTTCTTCGTCGGTATTAACACGGAAGGTAGGGTCCTCTTCTGATAATTTACCCAGAGCCATGCCCAGTTTATCAACATCAGCCTGTGTTTTAGGCTCAATAGCTAAACCAATAACCGGCTCAGGGAAATTCATTGATTCCAGTACGATGGGGTGTTTCTCATCACAAAGCGTATCGCCTGTTTTAATATCCTTAAAGCCTACTACAGCGGCAATATCGCCTGCCCCAACATTAGGGATAGGGTTTTGCTTGTTAGCATGCATTTGGAATATACGCGATATACGTTCTTTATTTTCTGAACGCATATTATATACATACGAGCCTGCTTCCAGGTTACCTGAGTAAACACGGATAAAGCATAAACGGCCCACAAAAGGGTCGGTTGCTATTTTAAACGCTAAAGCTGCAAATGGTTCTTTTTCTGATGGCTGGCGTACAATTTCAGCGCCTGTATCGGGGTTGTGGCCCACAATACCTTTCACATCCATTGGCGAAGGCAACAGTTCCATCACATAATCGAGCATGGTTTGCACACCTTTGTTTTTGAACGATGAACCGCATACCATCGGAACTATCTTAGCATCTAAAACAGCTTTTCGCAAAGCGTCTAATACTTCACGCTCGGTAATAGTTTCAGGGGCATCGAAAAATTTCTCCATCAGGCCCTCATCATATTCAGCTACTGATTCGAGTAATTTCTCTCTCCACTCAGTTGCTTCCTCTATCATATCAGCAGGGATAGGCACTTCAGTAAAGGTCATGCCTTTATCATGCTCGTTCCAAACAATACCTTTCCAGTTAATCAGGTCAACAACGCCTTTAAAATGCTCTTCGGCGCCAATCGGCAACTGTAACGGAACAGCGTTGCTGCCCAGCATTGTTTTTACCTGTTTTACAACATTTAAAAAGTCGGCGCCGCTGCGGTCCATTTTATTAACGAAACCTATACGGGCAACGTTATAGTTATTGGCAAGCCTCCAGTTAGTTTCTGATTGCGGCTCAACACCATCAACCGCGCTAAATAAGAAAACCAAACCATCCAATACCCGTAACGAGCGGTTTACCTCAACGGTAAAATCCACGTGCCCCGGGGTATCAATAATATTGATGTGATAAGATTGGCCCCTGTATTTCCAGTCGATAGTAGTAGCGGCCGAAGTAATGGTAATACCACGCTCCTGCTCCTGCGCCATCCAGTCCATTGTAGCTGCACCTTCGTGTACCTCGCCTATTTTATGGCTCACGCCGCTATAGTAAAGAATACGCTCGGTAGTAGTTGTTTTACCGGCATCAATATGAGCGGCAATACCTATATTTCTTGTATATCTTAGATCTCTTGACATGTTAATTATTGAGTTATTGAATTGTCGAATTACTGAATTATTGATTAGTGTAGTATTACCAAATCAATAATTCAATAACTCATTAATTCAAAAATTAGAATCTAAAGTGTGAGAACGCCTTGTTGGCCTCGGCCATTTTATGCGTATCTTCTTTCTTTTTCACTGCTGCGCCTTCGCCTTTAGCTG
>CAISKH010000175.1 GCA_903885865.1 uncultured Mucilaginibacter sp. | reverse complement strand
GGATCACTTCATGGTTTTGATAATCCTGTTGCCTTATAGATGTAAGCAGGTTTAAGATATTTTCTTGCTCGTTACGTACGGGTATCAAAATAGAAACCAAATCGTTATAGGTGCGGTTTACGCGCCTCAGTTTAGGATCAGAAATAAAATTGAACAACGTCACCGCGAAACGCAGAATAATGAAGAAGAAAACAACTGAAATAGCAATTATCATGTCAGTGAGATAGTGGGTTTTCTATATACTCAACAATAACCCCCGTAGCCCCAACATTATCTTTCACATAATCCCTTGCTTTCTCACCTGCACTCCTATAATAAGCCCCGTCATCAATTAAAGTAGCTACTAAGTTTTTCAATTCGTCCTCATTAGTCACGCTAAAACCCGCACCGAGTTCTACCAAGTCCTTTGCCTCTTTAAACTTAGCATAATTAGGGCCGAAAATTACCGGCAAACCAAATGCTGCGGCTTCTAAAGTATTATGTATACCCACGCCAAACCCGCCGCCTATATAGGAGATATCGCCGTACTGGTAAAGGGAAGAGAGCATACCGATATTGTCTATTATTAAGATTTGAGATTTGAGATTTGAGATTTGAGATGTAAGCTGTGAATATCGGACCGCAGAATTTTCAGGCAATAAACTAATAAGGTTATTTATTTTCTCTTCACCAATTTCATGTGGGGCGAAAATAAATTTCCAGCAGGGGTACAGGGTAACTAATTTGGTTATCAATTGCTCGTCGGCGGGCCATGTGCTGCCCACTATAAATGTTTTTTGGCCAGCTATAAATTCTTGTATCTCTGGCAGTATTTTTGGCTGTTGGGCGTTGGCCCAAACGCGGTCGAAACGGGTATCGCCACTTACGGTTACGTTAGTAATATTGATAGATTGCAGTAATTGTTTTGATTGCTCATCCTGCACAAAAAAGTGGCGCACAAAACTTAATATTTTACGGTGCAGGCCGCCATACCAATAAAAAAATATTTGGTTGGGCCTGAATATGCCCGATATGATATATAAAGGTATATCCCGTTTATGCAGTTCGTTAAAAAAATGATACCAGTATTCGTATTTCGTGAATATAACCATTGTTGGGTTTATAGCAGTTATAAATTCGCGGGCATTGCTGGCAGTATCCAGCGGCAGGTAATAAACAACATCGGCCAGCGGGGTGTTTTTTCTAACTTCGTAGCCAGATGGCGAAAAAAAAGTGATAACAATTTTGTTTTGCGGATGGAGGTTTCTAACCTGTTCTAAAACCGGGCGGCCCTGTTCAAACTCGCCAAGCGAGGCAAAATGGAACCAAATGCTTTGCCGGGGGTTGGCATAAATAATTTGCTGCCGCCCCTTGATCCAAAGCTTTGCCTTTTTATTAAAAAGAGAAAATATGAATATTAAAATATAGTAAACGCGTAACCCTAAGTTATATATTAACAACATTTAAATACGAAATCTGTATCTTCGCCGCGATAAATATAATAACAATAAAAACAAAATACTTTTGTGAAAATAGCAGTTATAGGAACAGGATATGTAGGTTTAGTTACAGGCACCTGTTTAGCCGAAACGGGCAACCAGGTTACCTGTGTTGACATAAACGAGAAAAAGATAAAAATGATGCAGGACGGCGAATTGCCTATTTATGAGCCCGGGCTGGAGCTGCTTTTTCATCGGAATATTGATCAAAAGAGATTGCATTTTACATGTGATCTGGCAGAAGCTATTAAGGAAGCCAGGATCATATTCCTGGCATTACCTACGCCTCCGGATGGAGATGGTTCGGCCGACCTGAGCTATGTATTGGGCGCAGCGAACGACATTGCAAAACTGATTACGGAATATAAAGTTATAGTAACCAAATCAACCGTACCGGTGGGTACGGCCGATAAAATAACCGCAGTGCTTAACACGCATACCAGCGTTGAATTCGCGGTGGTTTCTAACCCTGAATTTTTGCGCGAAGGCGTTGCGGTTGAAGATTTTATGAAACCTGACCGTATTGTTATAGGCACTATGGATGAACGCGCCCGTAAACTAATGGGCGAGTTGTATTCGCCCTTCGTACGCCAGGGCAACCCGGTTATATATATGGACCAGCGCTCATCTGAACTAACAAAGTATGCGGCCAATTCTTTCCTGGCAACCAAAATATCATTCATGAACGAGATAGCGAACCTTTGCGAATTGGTTGATGCCGACGTAGATATGGTTAGGCGGGGCATCGGGGCCGATGACCGCATTGGCAGACGTTTTCTTTTTTCGGGTATCGGTTATGGCGGTAGCTGTTTCCCTAAGGATGTGCAGGCGCTGGCCCGATCAGCTAAAGAACATAAATACGATTTTAAAATTTTAAACTCAGTAATGGATGTTAACGACATCCAGAAAAAGGTACTGGTTGAAAAAATAAAAAAATACTATAAAGGGGACTTAAAAAACAAAAAGTTTGCCATATGGGGGCTGGCTTTTAAACCCGAAACGGATGATATACGCGAAGCCCCGGCATTATATATTATTGATGAATTACTAAAAGAAGGTGCATCAATAACCGCTTTCGACCCGGAAGCTATGACCAATGTTAAGGGTTTACTAGGCGATAAAATAAATTATGCCCCCGACCAATACGAAGTTTTAGCCGGTGCTGATGCTTTATTAATATTAACAGAATGGCAGGTGTTTAGAACGCCGGATTTTGACCAACTGGAAAAATTGTTAAAATCAAAGGTTATTTTTGACGGGCGTAATTTATACGACATACAAAAAATGATAGATTGCGGGTTTTACTATAATAGCATCGGGAGGAAAGTGGTAAGCTAATGGCACGTAAACGCATATTGATTACCGGGGCCGCCGGTTTTTTAGGCTCGCATTTGTGCGATAGGTTTATAAAAGAGGATTATCATGTTATAGGTATGGATAATCTGATAACCGGCGATCTGCGTAATATTGAGCATTTATTTAAACTTGAAAATTTCGAGTTTTATCAGCACGATGTTTCCAAATTTGTATATGTGCCGGGCGAGCTGCATTATATACTACACTTTGCCTCGCCTGCAAGCCCGATAGATTATTTAAAAATACCTATTCAAACTTTAAAGGTAGGTTCACTGGGCACCCATAATTTATTGGGATTGGCGCGGTCAAAGAAATCGAGGATGCTTATTGCTTCCACATCTGAAGTATACGGCGACCCGAGTGTTAACCCTCAACCCGAAGAATACTGGGGCAATGTTAATCCGGTTGGTCCGCGGGGGGTTTATGATGAGGCCAAACGTTTCCAGGAAGCTATTACAATGGCTTATCATACTTTTCACGGGCTGGAAACCCGCATCGTACGTATATTTAATACGTATGGCCCGCGTATGCGGCTGAACGACGGACGTGTATTACCCGCTTTTATAGGTCAGGCCTTAAGGGGAGAACCGTTGACCATGTTTGGCGACGGATCGCAAACACGCTCATTTTGTTATGTTGACGACCTTGTTGAAGGTATTTACCGCTTACTGCATAGCGATTACACCCAACCCATGAACATTGGTAACCCTGATGAGATTACCATACGCCAGTTTGGCGAAGAAATAATAAAACTAACCGGCACAGATCAAAAACTAATAAGCCTGCCATTGCCTGCTGATGACCCCAAACAGCGCAGGCCCGACATTACTAAAGCGAAAGCCATTTTGGGCTGGGAACCTAAGGTTTCAAGAAGCGAGGGGTTAAAAATAACGTACGAGTATTTTAAATCGCTGCCTGAAAAAGAGATACAGCATAAAGATTTTACC
Source organism: uncultured Mucilaginibacter sp. (assembly GCA_903885865.1). Lineage (GTDB taxonomy): Bacteria > Bacteroidota > Bacteroidia > Sphingobacteriales > Sphingobacteriaceae > Mucilaginibacter. Next base: position 3,745 of record CAISKH010000175.1, on the reverse strand, counting down.
TATTATAATAAAAACTAATGGCCAGGATATTAGTAACGGGTGGCTTAGGCTTTATTGGTTCGCACACCGTTGTTGAATTGGTAAATGCAGGGTACGAACCTGTTATTGTTGATGACCTGTCTAACTCAAACATCAAAATATTAGATCAGCTTGCCAGGATCATAGGTTACAAACCCGATTTTTATCAGCTTGATCTTTGTGACGTACCGGGCGTAAAAAAGCTGGCCGAAAACGAGCCGGATATTGTAGGCATAATTCATTTTGCGGCTTTTAAAGCCGTTGGCGAATCGGTGCATTTTCCTCTGAAGTATTATCAAAATAATTTTTATTCCCTGCTTAATGTATTGAATGTTTACAAAGAACGGCCTGTAAATTTTGTATTTTCATCAAGCTGTACCGTTTACGGACAGCCCGATCATTTACCGGTTACGGAAGAAGCGCCGGTTAAAATTGCCGAATCGCCCTACGGAAACACCAAGCAGGTTGCCGAAGAAATGCTGAAAGATATGGTTGCGGCGGGCAGTAATTATAAAGTAATTTCATTAAGGTATTTTAACCCCGTTGGGGCGCATAGTTCGGCATTAATTGGTGAACTGCCTATTGGTGTGCCACAAAACCTGGTGCCATTTATTACCCAAACAGCTATTGGCAAACGAGAAAAAATAACTGTTTTCGGAAACGATTATAATACCCCTGATGGCAGCTGCATACGCGATTATATTCATGTTGTTGACCTGGCCAAAGCACACGTAGCAGCTTTAAAATTAATGGAAACGGCTAATTTTACAGGTTATGATGTTTTTAACCTTGGTACAGGTAAAGGCAGTTCGGTTTTAGAAGTGATACATGCTTTTGAGCAAACAACGGGTGTGAAACTGAATTATGCAATAGGGCCCCGCCGAAGCGGTGATATAGAGAAAATATGGGGCGATGTTACCAAATCAAAAAATATTTTAAAATGGCAAACAGAACTTGATCTGGATATGATGATGCTGTCGGCCTGGGAATGGGAAAATTATATCTCTCAAAACCCGTTATAGTTGTATAAATAATGATGAAAAAAATAATTGTTACCGGAGGTGCAGGTTTTATAGGTTCGCATGTTGTGCGCCGTTTTGTTAAGAATTATCCGGAGTACGAGATAATTAATCTGGATAAACTTACCTATGCGGGTAACCTCGCCAATTTAAAGGATATTGAAAACGCGCCCAATTACCGGTTTATCAAGGGCGATATAGTTGATATAGAATTTATTAACCGGCTTTTTGCTGATGAGCAGCCCGGCGCGGTAATACACTTGGCGGCCGAATCGCATGTTGACCGTTCAATAACCAGTCCATTGGAGTTTGTAATGACGAATGTGGTAGGCACCGTAAATTTATTGAACGCCGCGCGCGATTGCTGGCGGGACAATTATGAAAAAAATCGTTTTTATCATGTATCCACCGACGAAGTATACGGAACTTTAGGTGAAAGCGGGATGTTTACCGAAGCAACCGCGTATGATCCGCACTCCCCTTACTCAGCATCAAAAGCAAGCTCTGACCATTTTGTAAGGGCGTATCATGATACTTATGGTTTAAATACCATCATCTCCAACTGCTCAAATAATTATGGTTCCTACCATTTCCCCGAAAAATTAATACCCCTTGCCATAAATAATATCAAACAAAAAAAGCCAGTTCCCGTATACGGGAAAGGCGAAAATATCCGCGATTGGTTATGGGTCGAAGATCATGCGCGTGCAATTGATGTGATATTCCATAAAGCAAAAACCGGCACAACTTATAATATAGGCGGCCATAACGAATGGAAAAATATCGACCTGATAAAATTATTATGCAGTATATTAGACAAAAAATTAGGCAGGGCAGAAGGTGAGTCGGCCAAACTGATAACTTTTGTTACCGATAGGGCCGGGCATGATTTGCGTTATGCCATTGATTCATCAAAACTGAAAAAAGATATGGGCTGGATGCCGAGTATCACATTTGAAGAAGGTTTGGAAAAAACCGTAGACTGGTACCTGGCTAATGAGGAATGGTTAACCGATGTAACATCGGGCCATTACCAGCAATATTATTTAGAACAATATAACGAACGATAAAATGTTTTCCTGGTTTAAAAAAAAGGAACCTGAACCTGAAGTAGATACCACCCTCAATTATAAGTCGGTAGTAGTTGATATGCATTCGCATGTTTTACCCGGTATTGATGATGGGGCGCAAAATGTGCAACAATCTATCACACTGGTGAAAGCAATGATGGCACTGGGGATAAAAAAGATCATCGCCACCCCGCATATCATGGCCGATTTTTACAAAAACACACCCGAAACCATAAACAGCGCATTAGATATACTTAAAGCTGAATTAAAAAGACTTGGGATTAACATTGTGGTAGAAGCCGCTGCTGAGCATTTTTTTGATGAAACTTTTCAGGATCTTGTAGACAAGCGCGGCTTGATGACGATGGGCGATAACTATGTGCTTTTTGAATATTCATTTATAGACCCGCCACCTAACGCGTACACAGTTATTCAAAAAATGATAGAGTGGGGAGATTATAAGCCTATATTGGCGCATCCCGAAAGATATTCGTATATGAGTTTAGATGCCATTGCCGATGTGCGCGGGTGGGGATGTAATACACAATTAAATACCATATCATTAACCGGCTATTATGGCAAGGATGCTAAAAAGAAAGCCGAAAATATGATAGATATGCAATTGGTTGATTTTATTTCAAGCGATATGCACAACCCCCGCCATGCCGCCGCTTTTCGTGACGCTTTAAGTACTCCTTATATTAAAAAAGTTCTTTTTGATTATCCGTTGAAGAATGTTTTGTTGAAGTAGATGTGCAGATATGCGGATGTGCAAATTGGTTGAAGATTTAAAATAGATACGCCCCACTCTTCATTTGCATATTTGCACATTCACGCATCTGCATATCTACATCTATTCATACCGCAATGCTTCCACAGGGTCAAGCCGGGATGCTTTTTTGGCGGGATAAAATCCGGATAACAAACCAATTAAAGTGCACAAAGCTATGGCCGAGAAGAGCCATAACCAGGGTATAACAAATTTACCGCTTATCTGTACAGCTATAAGGTTGCCGGCCAACATACCCAGTATGATGCCGCCAATGCCACCTATCAAACATATTACTATAGCCTCTATTAAAAACTGCTTGCGTATTACTGCAGGGGTAGCGCCAATGGCCTTGCGTATGCCAATTTCGCGGGTGCGTTCGGTAACAGAAACCAGCATAATATTCATTAACCCTATAGCGGCGCCAATTAAGGTAATTATGCCTATAGCAAAGCCGGCTATTGTCATGCCGTTTAACTGGCCGGCTAACTGTTGCTGTACCGAATCGCTCCTGGTTATTTCAAAATTATCAGCATTAGCAACATTCAGGCCGCGTATGTTCCTGAATAGAGAGGTAGCCTCACCAATACTCGCGTCAAATCCGCCACCGTTAGTAACCATTACAGTGACCGCGAATGATGGTTTTGAAATTTCGGCAATTTGCTTGGCTTTAAATATTGGAATGGTACAAATCCTGTCGCCCCCAAAACCGGCGCTCGATCCTTTTGAGGCAAAAACCCCGATTATCCTGAATTTATTGCTGCCTACAAAAATTGATTTATTAATAGGGTCCTCATTTTTAAAAAGTTTTGTTTTTATTTCATCACCTATAATTACCACGTTGGCGCCATGTTCCAGTTCCGATTCCG
>CAISKH010000174.1 GCA_903885865.1 uncultured Mucilaginibacter sp. | reverse complement strand
ATAATGACTGCTGGGTAATTTACGCATTAGACAAACAAACCGGACAAGTAGTTGATTTGAAAGTTGGAAAGCGTACAAAAGTAAATTTAAAAAGAGTAACCGATACCCTGTTATTGGCAAACTGCAAACAGGTATATACCGATGGTTTAAATAGTTACAAATATATAATCCCTTCTGCAATACACAAACTAAAGCGTTACGGTATAAACCGGATAGAACGTAAAAACCTCAGCCTGCCCATTCTGGCGCGAGAATGCAGGGCAGGGTAAAAGCGCGGAGTTCTCGTGCCTTTCTAAAACTTTTTATTAAAAAATGCCTTACTTTTAAAAGTAATTGTTATCATGGATAAATTAACTGTAGTACTAAACAGGCACGAGAACACCGCCCACTTGCCGACGCTGCATTCTCGCGCCAGAGAGGGTTTGCCGATTGAGTTTTATGAGAAATAGTCTCCTAAAAATGCTATTAAAAATCGCTGATGTATTGTTTCAACATACCCTGTTTTCAATTAGTTCTATTGTAATACTATCGGTTTTAAATTCCTGGTTAATAAATGGATAATGCAAAAGGCAAACAGATAAGTGAAGCCGCAAATGGTGAACAATAAATTATACCCAGCCCCGAGCCTGCCGGCAGCTTTATAGCTATCAAGCAGCCACCCGATAAGGAGGGGGAAAAGAATACCGCCAACTGCGCCTGCCATGCCGCCAATGCCTACTACCGAGCTTACCACCTGTTTAGGAAACATATCAGACGATAAGGTAAATACATTAGTTGCCCATGCCTGGTGTACGGCAACCGCTAAACTCAAAAGCCCAACAGCCACCCAAGCTTTGGTAGTAAACTGAACTAACAATATAGACAGTTCAAGTACTGCAAATAATAATAAAGCTGCCTTTCTTGCTTTTATAGTTGGCCAGCCGCGTTTTATTAATTGCGAAGAGAGATAGCCGCCGCCAACGCTACCCAGGGTAGTGGCAGCGTAAATGATCATTAATTCGGGGCAGAGTTTAGTTAGATCCAGCTTAAAAATAGCGGCAAAATATGAGGGCAGCCAAAATAAAAAGAACCAGTAAATAGGATCGATCAAGCCCTTCCCTACAATATAGGCCCAGGTTTGCCGGTATGAAAACAGTTTTACCCAGTTTAGGGGCACATCTCCTTCTACTTTATTCGCCGCTTCCTGGCCACTCGTAATTAATTCGTGTTCCTCCGCGGTTAGGCGTTTTTGTTTGGCCGGCACCTCATAAAATATCAGCCAGAATATCAGCCACACAAAACCAAATGAACCGGTTACCCAAAATACCTGCTGCCACCCGTAATGGGTTAATATTAAGGGGCCCACAACAAGGGCCAGCACAACCCCCAAGCTGGTTCCGGCATTAAAAATGCCCGTAGCCAATGCGCGTTCTTTTTTAGGGAACCATTCTGCAACAGCTTTCATGGCTGCAGGATAATTTCCGGCCTCGCCCAATCCTAAACCTACTCTTACCAAACTAAACCCAAATACGCTTCGTACAATAGCATGCAGCATGGCCATCACCCCCCAAAACGCAGCAGACATGGAATAACCGATCTTGGTGCCTACCTTATCAATTACCCAGCCAAATGATATTAGCCCAATAGCATAAGCCGCCTGGAAAGCCATTACAATATGCGAAAAGTCGGTTTCTGTCCAATGGTATTGCTTTTCGAGCGTAGGTTTTAACAAGCCTATTATTTGCCGGTCAAGGTAATTAATAGTCGTGGCAGCCAGCAATAAAGCAGCAACCAGCCATCGGTAATTTCCAATCTTTGGCTTAATCATTGGCCAGGTTTACTATCTTAACAAATTCCATAAAATGCGCTTTTAAACCTGCCAAATCCTGTTGTTTGATCATCGCGTTATTAAACAAATGGCTGCCCATACCATAGCCTGACGCTCCTGCTTTTTTAAAACTCAAAATATTATCCAAAGTGATGCCGCCTGTAGGGATCAATTTAATTTGATCTAGTGGTGCTTTTACCTCTTTAATATAACCGGGGCCTAATAAACTACCGGGAAATACCTTCACCATGGTGGCGCCCAGCGCCCAGGCATTATATATCTCGGTAGGGGTGAACGCGCCCGGAAATATGGGAATAGTCAGACTCACGCATTTTTTTATGATCTCTTCATTAACAACCGGGGTCACAATAAATTGCGCGCCTGCCCCTATGGCCCTATCCAGTTCATCTTCTGTACAAACGGTACCGGCACCAATATTTAGCGTGCCTGCATAATGTTGTAGTGCATGGCTTATCATGTCCACGGCGCCTGGCGTATTCATGGTTATTTCAATAGTAGTTAATCCGGCGTCAGCATAAACGGGGAGTATTGCGGCAACATCGTTTGCCGAAATATTCCTGATAATACCTATTATGGGAACCTTTGAAAATAATCCGGCCGAAAATTGGGTTTGGTTCATAACGTCAGGTTAAGTTTGTTTAAGATAGCTATTTGGCCGGCGGCCACTGCTTTATCAAAACAGCCGGCGCTAACAAGTATCGTATTTTTTAGCAGGCCAAGTTGGTCAAGCGCCACCCGATACAGTGTGAATAAATTTCCGCTGCCGCATAAACCAAGCGCCACATCTTCAGCGCAAAGCGTACTTAATTCGTTGCCGATCAATAACCCGCTCAGGTAAAGTGCATTTTGGCGTTTATTCATTTTATTAAAAAGTTCATTGGTTCTGGTAGTAAACAAACTGTTTAAGATTGATGAAACAGTTGACCGGTCTATTCCCAACCTGAATGCTTCCATTTCGCTTTCTGATAGTTCTGCACCATTGCCAGGATCAATCGAATCCTTTAAAATACT
>CAISKH010000173.1 GCA_903885865.1 uncultured Mucilaginibacter sp. | reverse complement strand
GGTTTAAAAGTAACTTATTTATCGGTTTAAAAAAAAAACTTAATCCATTTAGTTTTATAGAATCCTTTATTGCTTCAACCCCGTTGTCTGAAATTTGCAACTCCCGGAAAAATTGTATATTTGCTTATGTAATTAAAGGAGTTAATGATGCTTACAAAAGATAAAGTTGCAGCACTTGTTGAACACATGCCCGATACCTTTTCTGTTGATGACCTGGTAGAGCGGGTATTGCTTTTACAAAAGGTTGAATTGGCGCAAAAAGAAATTGAGAACGGCGAGGGGTTGGATTGGGATGATGTTAAAAAAGAAATGAACGAGTGGTTAAAATAGTTTTATCTAAAACGGCAAGATTTGATCTGAAAGAAATTGTTGATTATATCAAGCGGGATTCTGTAAAGTATGCCATTTTAGAAAAACAGAAAATTGAAGATGCAATTAACAACCTGCCCAAACAGCCCTTATCAGGCAGGATTGTTCCTGAATTAAATAACAAAAGCCTTAGAGAACTTATTTTCAGAAATTACAGGATCATTTATGAGATAGCATCTGAAAAACAGATCAATATTCTATCCATCCACCACCATGCCAGGCTTCTCTCTAACAATCCGGCTTTTAGGGAAGAAGAATAACCCGCACATTGCTATCGGAGCCGCAAACTCCTATATTTGCCTACCAATTCAAAACATTCACTAATTCGCTCTCCCGATAGCTATCGGGACACTCATACACTCATTAACACATGGCAGACGAAAAGATAATTTTTTCAATGGCCGGGGTAAGTAAAGTATATCCCCCGCAAAAAACAGTATTAAAAAATATTTACCTAAGCTTTTTTTATGGGGCTAAAATTGGCGTTATAGGGTTGAATGGATCGGGGAAATCGTCGCTGTTAAAAATTATCGCGGGGATCGACAAGAGCAATATAGGCGAGGTTGTATTTTCGCCGGGCTATACGGTGGGTTATTTGAGCCAGGAACCTGAACTGGATCCTAACAAAACCGTACGTGAAATTGTGGAGGAGGGCGTAAGCGAAACTACAGCGCTGTTAAAAGAATACGAAGAGATCAACGAGAAATTCGGCCTGGAAGAGTACTACGGCGACGCTGATAAAATGGACAAGCTGATGGCGCGCCAGGGCGAGCTACAGGATAAAATTGATGCCGTTAACGCGTGGGAACTGGACGTTAAACTGGAGCGCGCTATGGATGCCCTGCGCTGCCCTGAGCCGGATACGAAAATTTCGGTGCTGTCGGGTGGCGAAAGGCGCAGGGTGGCTTTATGCAGATTATTATTAAAAGAACCTGATGTATTATTACTGGATGAGCCCACCAATCACCTCGACGCAGAATCGATCGACTGGCTGGAGCAGCACCTTAAACAATACAAAGGCACCGTAATTGCCGTAACCCACGACCGTTACTTTTTAGATAACGTGGCCGGTTGGATACTGGAGCTTGACCGCGGCGAGGGCATTCCCTGGAAAGGAAATTACTCCTCATGGCTTGATCAAAAGGCCAAACGTTTGGCACAGGAAGATAAAACCGAAAGCAAACGCCAGAAGGCCCTGGAGCGCGAGCTGGAATGGGTGCGCATGGGGCCAAAGGGGCGGCATACCAAATCGAAGGCGCGTTTATCCAACTATGATAAACTGGCATCTGAAGAAACTAAAGAGAAGGAAGAAAAACTGGAACTGTTCATTCCGCCGGGCCCGCGTTTGGGTAATGTGGTAATTGAAGCAAACGGGGTTAGCAAAAGTTACGGCGATAAATTGCTGTTTGATAACCTGGATTTTTCATTGCCTCCCGCGGGCATTGTAGGCATCATAGGGCCAAACGGCGCGGGTAAAACCACGCTGTTCCGCCTCATTACCGGGCAGGAAAAAGCTGATGCAGGCACCTTCCGCGTAGGCGAAACGGTTCACTTAGGTTATGTTGACCAACTGCATGATGACTTAGACCCCAATAAATCCGTATGGGAAAACATTACCGACGGGCAGGAAACCATACTGGTAGGTAACCGCCCCATCAACTCCCGGGCATATGTATCACGCTTTAATTTTAACGGGGCCGATCAGCAGAAAAAAGTGGGGGTGCTATCCGGCGGCGAGCGTAACCGGGTGCATTTATCTATCACACTGAAAAAAGGAAGCAACGTATTGTTGCTCGACGAGCCTACCAATGATATTGACGTAAATACGCTGCGCGCGCTGGAAGAAGCGCTGGAAAATTTTGGCGGCTGCGCCGTTATCATCAGCCACGACCGCTGGTTTTTAGACCGTATTTGCACGCATATATTAGCGTTTGAGGGCAACTCGCAGGTGTATTTCTTCGAAGGCAATTACTCGGATTATGAAGAGAACCGCAAGAAGCGTTTAGGTGATGTTGGGCCTAAGAGGATAAAGTATAGGAAGCTGACTTAACCCCCTTTCTTACCCGACAGCTATAAGGTTAGAAGCGGGTTAATTCTTCTGCAACTCCTGGTATTTAATACCATTAGCCGGGTCGGCTTGCGACAAAATGTTCATAGCAGCTATACGGTCGGTCGCGTCAGTATGGGCGTATAATGATACCAACTCATCGCTCTTAGCCGTAAAAAATACCAGCGGGAACATAGCGCCCGTCCGCTGCCGGTCAAGCTGTGCCAGCATGGGCAACAGGGCTAATATGTGCTTACGGCCCTTGCCGGCATTGTCGGCCATCACATCCAAACCGTTACGGTGATAGTCATATAAAAAGTTGCGCAGGAGGGCGTATACCTTGTTGTTTATATTTTCAGCCAGCCAGTAGCGGTTGCTGTTATCATCAAAGGCTTTCCAGCCTTTGTAGCTGGAGGTTTGCGCGTTGATAACCACGTTTTGCGCCAATGCATAATAGGCCGAGCCGCCGTTCAGCGAAAAGCTGTCATAATCCATCCCTGCTATTATATAAGCGTAAAACGCCATTACCGAACTCAGGTTCGATTGAAAACTTTGATCAGAATAGTCAATACTTTGCCCTTCGGTATACACAAAATCAAAGTCCTTGTCGTTAACACTTAGCAGGGTAGTATTATAGTTGGAGTTAAACACCGGCCGCGACGATTGTACCTGCAATTCGCCGCTAAAATTACTGCCGCCATCCCATGAGGTAATGTTCAACACAAAATTGCAGTCAATTCGTTCCTGGGGGGTTACTACGTCGTTGAGCCATTTATGGCCATTCAAAAAATCTTTCATAGCTGTTTCCAGCGACTGGAATACGCGCTTATTGGTAGTTTGTATTTTAGGGGAAAGTACGGTAATGCGCGCGTTCAAATCCTGCGCCGAAGCGGCAAAGCTTAAGCATAGTAAGGCGATATACAGACCGGTTGCCCTCATTTTTTTAGTAAGGTTACTATTTTTTCACAAATATCATGTGCTACATCCTCCTTGCTTTTCAGGCCGAAGGTTGTTTTTTTCAGATCGCGGTCAATAATTGTGATCTTGTTGGTATCAACCCTAAATCCTGCGCCCTCATCAACCAACGAATTTAATACAATAAAATCAAGATTTTTCTTTTTCAGCTTATCAACTGCGTTTTGCTCTTCATTGTCTGTTTCCAGCGCGAAACCTACCAATAGCTGGTCGCCGCGTTTATTATCGCCCAAAAATTTTAAAATATCAATGGTTTTTTTGGTTTCGATGGTAAGCGTGTCGCCTTTCTTTTTTATTTTTTTTGGAGCCATAGTAACCGGGGCGTAATCAGAAACCGCGGCGCTCATTACACAAATATTGGCAGTCGTAAAGTTTTGCTGGCAGGCTTGCAGCATTTCGGCCGCGGTTGTTACATCAATGCGTTTAACCGAACGCTGTTTGCTCACCTGTGCTGAAGGGCCCGAAATCAAGGTAACATCAGCGCCCAACTGCGCCAGTTCATCCGCTATAGCAAACCCCATTTTACCTGAAGAGTGGTTGCCTATGAAACGTACCGGGTCAATAGCCTCATAAGTAGGGCCTGCTGTTACCATTGCTTTTTGATTAGCTAAAGGGAGCTTTTTTTTAATATCGGCAGTTAAAAGAGCCATGATCTCGTCGGGCTCCGCCATGCGCCCCTCACCTTGCAGCCCGCTGGCCAGTTCGCCATAACCCGGCGCAATCATCACATTTCCGAATGATTGTAGTTTGGTAATATTTTCGGTAGTTGATGGGTGCTTCCACATATCCAGGTCCATGGCAGGGGCAAAATACACCGGGCATTTGGCCGATAGGTATACAGCCGTCAATAAATTATCGGTTAACCCTCCCGCCATTTTGGCTAAAGTATTGGCGCTGGCCGGGGCAATAATAAACAAGTCGGCCCATAAACCTAACGCTACATGATTGTTCCACTCGCCGCTTTCGGGCTTGAAATAATCAGACAGTACCGGGTTTTTTGAAAGAGTGGAAAGCGTTAAAGGCGTAATGAAGTTAATAGCATCGGGGGTCATAACCACTTGCACATGGGCGCCTGCTTTAACAAGCAGCCTAACCAGCAATGCCGATTTATAAGCGGCTATGCTGCCGCATACACCCAGAATAACCTTTTTATCTTTAAGCATATGCCCCCTACCCCCTAAAGGGGGAATATTAATTAGATAAAATTATAAAAAATCGCAGATAAAAAAACTCCCATCAGGGAGTTCAAATATTATTAATTGCACCCCCTTTAGGGGGCTGGGGGGCTTTTATGCTTCTTTTGTAGGATTACGATAGTAAATTTTGCCATCTAAAAATTCCTGAACTGCAACCAATGAAGGTTTAGGCAATTTTTCGTAATATTTAGATATTTCAATTTGCTCGCGGTTTTCAAATATCTCTTCCAGGTTATCGTTTGACGAAGCAAACTCCGAAAGTTTTTGATGCAATTCTTCCTTTATATTATTTGATATCTGGTTCGCTCTTTTTGACATAATCACCAGCGACTCATAAATATTGCCTGTTTCTACATCCAGATCGCGCAGATCGCGGGTTACTGTACTGCTGGCTATAGCAGGTTTGTTGGTTGTATTATTTACGTTATTACTCATATCTCTTTAATTATGGCGTTTTTTTACTAAGGTCCGGTTTCTCTGAAAGCGGTATAGATACAGAATCTTTTTTTGCCAGTCTTCGGGCAAGCCTGTCATTATTCATTGCTTCAGCTATTACTCTTTTCACCGATATGATAGCGCTTTGGCTATCTTTTTTTACTGCCTGGGCCTGGCTCACGTAAGCGCTCTTGGGGTATTTATCAACGAACTGGTCGGCATCGGTTATGGTTTGGTTGTAGCGCTCTTCCTGTTTGTATTCACGGCTTTCGTGCGCGTAGGCATATTGTGCTTTTATAGTTAAAAACTCCAATTCTTCAGCATATTTGGTATCCGGGTAATCGCGCAGCATATTACCAAATGCTATAACTGCTGACTGGTTCTCACCTATGGTTAAATACATTTTTGCATTGGCATAAGCCTTTAGTTCCAGCCTGTCGCGCAGATTTTGTATTAACTTACTTGCTTCAGCAACCTTATCGCTTTTAGGATAAAGGTTAATGAACAATTGCAATGATTCGATACACTTTAAAGTATTCTCCTGGTCTAACGAATATACTGGCGCATCCAGGTAATAACAATAGGCAGTTAAAAACCTGCATTCCTCAGCACGCGGATCAGAAGGATACGAAGTAGCAAAATCTTTAAAATGATAAGCAGCTGCAGTGTAATCTTTTAACCTGTAGTTAGTGTATGCATTATAGTAAAACAGGTCCACAGCCCCGTCCTGGCCGCGATAACGGGTTAGCAGGGTTTCAAATAACCCTAATGCTTTGCTGTACTCTTTTTTATCATACAACTTTTTACCTTCCTGGAATTTTTTGGCGTTATCATTACTTGCTTTTAGTTTTTCATACTTGGTTTTGCAACCTGCAACTGCAAAGATCAATACAAGTAAGATGCCGGCAAATAACGCTTGGTGTTTTTTAAACATTTTGCAAAGATAAGGGAATATTATAAAACAGTCAATTATTTATTTACCGGCTAATATATAGTGTGTTTTTATTCTATGTATATATATGGTTCCGTTTTAACATCTTTTAACGAATGGCACCTGCAGCTGGTATAGTGAGGAGACTGCTTTTTAAATTTTACGCCTGATTTGCAAAGGGTTACGGTTTAATAGCAAAAAGCATTTGAATTAGCCAAAATACGGTGTACCTTTGCAGCCCGCAAAAACATAGCGGAAATAGCTTTGAAAACGCAAGAAAAAATTATTTAATAATATATCTTGCAGAAGCAGAAAAGGTTCGTACCTTTGCAGTCCCAAAAGAAAGGGCGCTAAATAGAGCGGTTGCCTGAAGCGATTTCGGGCATACAAAAATTGAAAAAGTGATCACTGTTAAAGGTGATAACCAAATACAAAGTTCGTTGTGAAGCGAACGATAGAAGTTCTTATAAGGAATAGAAAATCATGCAGTGAGCGGGCTTTTAAGGAAGTTTGCAGTAGGGAGTTGGCAGTAAGCAGTTAGTAATAACTGCAAACTAGAAACTGAGAACTGCAAACTAAAAGAAGAGCAGCTTACGAAGGAAGAATCGGAAGTTAAGCGGAGATATTGTATAAAGAATACAATAACAATGATTAATCAGATTCTATTATTAATAATAGGGTCGGGAAATCAAACGAAACATTTTACAATGGAGAGTTTGATCCTGGCTCAGGATGAACGCTAGCGGCAGGCCTAATACATGCAAGTCGGACGGGATCCAGGAGCTTGCTTCTGGTGAGAGTGGCGCACGGGTGCG
>CAISKH010000172.1 GCA_903885865.1 uncultured Mucilaginibacter sp. | reverse complement strand
ATTCGCTGCAACTTCGGCGGCATCCTCCGTATTTTGGGTAACTACTTTTTTATCGCTGTTGTCTACCTGTGTTTTTTGATCGGTAGTGGGGGCGGGGGTAACTTTATCGGGCTGCGTATGGTTAGCTTTTTGCGATACGGATGGCTGCTCGGTGCTCAGAATATCCTTGCCCATGCCCTCATCCGTAGTGCCGTAATTTACCAGTATGCCACCTGTTCCGTCCTCCTGTTTTGGCGGATTGGTAAACACAATAAAATAACATAAAGCCATCACCGCCGCCAGGATGATGCCCGTTGCCAGAAACGCTTTTGGATAGTTATTTTCTTCTTCGTAATTCATTCTTTTAGTCATTGATCATTGGTCAATAGTCATTGGCCCCGCGTTCAACTAATCTCTAATTAACTAATCTCTAATCTCTATTTGGGTTCCGTTGCCAAAACCAGTTTTATGTTCAATTTTTGCGCTATATCCATTATCTGTACCACATCCTGTATGGCTACCGTCCTGTCAACATATAAAATAATGGTGAGTTCGGTCGCCAGTTTTTTATAGCCGGATAAAGTCGACTGCAGTTCGGTTACTTTTACTTCTTTTCTGTCAACATAATACCGCAGGTCCTTGGTTACCGAAACCGTAATGGTTTTTTTTGATACCGATTTGCCGCTTGATGATTTGGGCAGCATCAGCTTGATCACGTTGGGGTTGGTTATGGTTGACGCGATGAGGAAAAACAAAAGCAGGAAGAACATAATATCGTTCATGGCCGAAGTATGCACTTCGGCGGAGATCCCTCTCTTTTTCTTTCTTAGGTTCATTTGCTCGGCTCTTCTAACAGGTCAATAAAATCAATGGCGTCGGTTTCTAAATTCAGTATTACCTTATCTACCATCATGTTTAAAATATGGTAACCCACATAGGCCACAATACCCACAAACAACCCTGCAGCCGATGTTACCATCTTCACGTACAATCCGCCCGAAATAACACCCATGCTGATATTGTCGGTTTTTGATATGTTGTAAAATATTTGAATAACCCCGGCAATGGTCCCCAAAAAACCAAACATGGGGGCAATGCCCGCTACAATGCCTAAAATGCCAATGTTTTTTTCCAGTTTGGCCACTTCAATTTTACCCACGTTTTCAATGGCGCCCTCAATATCTTTGATGGGGCGGCCAATGCGCAGCAGGCCCTTTTGCAGCATACGGCCCAGCGGCGAATTGCTGTTGCGGCAAATAGTCATTGCCGATTCGAGGTTACCCGCGACAATGCTGCCGCGTACCTGTTGCATCAGGTTCGATTCGTTTTTTGACGCTTTGCGGATGGTAAAATACCGCTCAAAAAATATGACCAGGCCCAATACGGCCAAAATGCCTATGGGCAGCATTACCCATCCGCCTTTGAGGATCAGGTCGCCAAAGCGAAGGTCCTGCGCGGGTATGGTTGCTATTTGCTGTACCGCGTGGTTGGCGGTATCGGCGAGGTGTTTAACTGTGTCTGTAGCTTGCATTAATTATTATATTAGGTTTATTTTGGTATAATTTCTTGAGGGTAAACGTCTCCGGTAACCTTGCCTGATTCTTCCATCTTTGCGCCAAAGTCCTGGGCTTCTTTTTCGGTTTTAAACTGTCCCACTGATATCATTATAGGCGAAGGGCCATTGGTTATTATTTTTGCATCAACGCCTTTAAGTTTTAATTTTTTTATGATCTTATTAGCCATTGCGGTATCTCTGCAAGTAGCTGCAATAGCTTCAAAGTGTCGGGTACCTGTCAGGTCAGGAGTTGCTGTTTTTACTTCATTTTTTTTAGTTATTGCAGGTTTTGTAACAGGCAGTACAGGTTTTTCAATGGGTGTCTTGGCGTTGGCAATTGTATCCATTGGTTTTTTTGGCGCCCCGCTAGCTAGCGGGGTGTCGGTTTTAAGTGTATCTGTTTTTGGCGTATCCAATTTTGGCAAAGCCTTAGGTTTAACGGAATTAATAATCGCTGTATTGCGTTCCCAGAATTTTAGCTGATCAAATTCCGCAGGGTTGTAATAGTATAAGTATGACGCGAAAGCGACCCCCCCTAAAACTATGATAAGCATCAACGCTACCAGCCAGCCTCGCCGCGCGCGCTTGGTCTCTTCTTCTTCCGCTTGTACGAGCTCAGTTTTATTTATTTTAACAGCCCCCAGGCCATAAAAAACGGTATCGTTAACCAATTTATCGGCGGGCCTGAATTTGAGCTCGCCATGCCCGGTATAAAACCAGCCCAGGCTCGCGATGGGAACGTCATCCGCCAAGGCATCCTGTTTTAAACCTTTAGCATATTTTTCAAGGAAATATTTAGCCGATTCTATAGATATATTTTTTTTAGCACTAATATATTCTGCCAGTGCATCATCGCTTGTTTGCCGCTCCTCAAATTGTGCCTGGTGGTAGGGTGGATAAAAACTGCCCTCATTTTCATCATAATAAGCGCTCATCCTGGACCGCACGAAGTAACCCAAACCGGGCAGACTTACTTCACCCCGCTGCATCAACAATTCGCTTAAATAAAAGCCTACATCCATTCGCTAAAAGTAACGGTTAATTGCATAACATCAAAGAGTCATGAGTTCAGAGTCTTGAGCCTGAAGTCGTTTTTTATTTGACTTGGAACTTTGGACTTTAGACTCACTACTAAAATTTAAAACCTACGCCGCCAAATATATTAAATCCATAATCAGGGTAATACAGCCAGGTTTGGTTAGTTGTATCTAACAGGTTGTTTGCCTGTACAAAAACGGATATCCTGGTGGTAGCTTTATATTCAACGCCTCCGCTCAGATCGGCAAACGAATTGATATTAATTATGGTAACCGGTACAATTGGCGCGGCCGACAACGGATTAGTAATACGGTCATAAGCAGCGCCGCGGAACACTAATGAGCCGGTTATATTTACCTTATCGTTAATGCGGATAGCCGTTCCGGCTGTAAGCTTAAATTTTGGCAGGTTCCAGGCCTGTTTTTCAGAAGCCATCTGGTAATCCTTAAACTCAACGCGTCCAAAAATATTAAAGTCGTCTGATGTTTTCAGGTCAAGTTCGCCGTTAAAGCCATTTATACGGGCCGTACCATTATCGTAAATTACCGTGAACCGGTTAACTGTTGGAATAAAATCGGCTACAAATAATGGCATATTCTCTATACTGTTCCTGAATATATCGGCTTTAAAGCTCAGTCCGGGCGCAAGCGTACCTTTTAAGCCCGCACTCAGGTCAAGCCGGTCGACAGAATTTTTGATAGACAGATTTTGTTCTGTAAAAGGATTAATGGCAGCAAAATCACGAAGAGACGATTTATTTACATCGCCCTTTACTTCAACAAATAGCCGCACATATTTTGGAATTACCTGGAACTCCAGTTTGGCAGCCGGAAAAATAGAGAAACGGGAGTTGAACCCAAATTCATCAACCAGGTTTAGGCCCGCGTCAATCTTATAATTTACGCCCTGGAACTTGATATACGGATTAACTCTTATGATGCTGTTATTAAAGCTGTATAAAGTATCTTTTTGCGTACTCAGGTCAAGCGACGCGCTTAAGCCGGTATAAAACTGGTTGATGGTTTGGTTTAAAAAACCCGAAAGCACCAGGTTGTCTTCCGCAGCCTTAAACCGGTTGCTAAATGCGTAGCCGCTTAGTTTTAAAGCGTAGGTAAAATCATTTTCAACGTCTTTATAGTTTTTGGCCAGTTCGCCCTCGGCGCTAATGGTATTAAAATATTGATGGGCCACACCCAGTGCAGTTGGCGGGTTAGCTTTATCATACCCGTAAAAATAATTGCCGCTATTGGTATAATCTATGCGCCCCGTAAGGGAATTAACAGCGCCAATGCTTTTACCAAATACCCCTAATTGGTCCTTATTGGTGTTTTGTTTATAATAGGCTGTGCCTTGCTGGGCCAGGTGTTTAAAATAGCCGCCCGCCTGTAGTGCTTCATCCTTGCCGTTACCAAAATAACCTTCGGCAAAAGTGGTTTTTAAATTACCCAGGCCGACTTTTATATAATTATTATAGGGCAATGTATCCGGCTGCACGGGCATCTTCATCGCGTTTAGCTGTTTGATATCATTGTTCCGCTCCAGGCGCTTATCTAAGGGAGTATAATTTAAGGGCGCCTTAAAAGGTGTTTTATCTTCGAGGTCGGGGTTACGGCGTATCTTTACTGCGTCGGCCAATACCGGTTTATACGCAGTTGTTACCACAATTTCTTCCGACAAACTCCCGTTATCCTGCGGATTGGCATTTGCCCCGCCACGTTTAGCAGTATCTTTAGGGCTTACTTTAGCGGCTTCTTCGCCAAGTATTTTTGCATCAATTTTCTTTTTAACAATAACTTTAACGGGCGGTTTTTTAACGGTTTTTGCAGCGACGTGCTTCTTTTTAGTCTTAGTATTTTTTTGCGCGTTAGCCGGAACAAAGTATAAAACAATGATTAAGGTAAGCAGCGTATAGGTGTATTTTAATTTCATGTGCCTGTCTTATTATCCTTTGTTTACCGGTTTTTTATTCAGTGTCGAGTCTGGCTTCACTTCCTCTGTTCCCTGTGTTTTGGGTTTGAGTGGCTGCAACTTATCCAGTTTTTGCTGGGCAGTGGCTACAATATCATCGTCGCCCTTATAATTATCTATTATGCTTTGCAGGGTAGCTTTAGCCTGGAAAGCATCTTTAAGCCCAACATAATTATCGGCCAGCAGGATATAGGCTTTAGCGTTCCAGTATTCGTAATTCGACATATCCTTCGTTATTTCAAAGCAGGTTTTTTGTGATGCTTTATACTGGCGTTTTAAATATTGAACGTTGGCTATATTATATTTGGCCTCGGCAGCGGCTATGGTTTTAGTATTGGTTATGGTATAATCAAATTCGTTTACGGCAGCGGTGGTATCACCTTTTTGCAGGTAAGCAAGGCCGGCATACAGCCCGGTTTTAAATTTATCCTCCTGTGCTGATTTTTCATTTTGCCTTACCAGTTTTACATAGTTCAGCACGTCATCAGCCATGTGTATTTGCGAGTAGCATAACAAAAGGTTGTTAATAGCGAAGGTATAATCGGCTTTATATTCCGCGTTGATCTCCAGTTTCTTCAGGAAAACTATTGCTTCATTATACTTTTTCCGGGCGATATATAGTTTGGATATACTGATCAATGATTGCTCGGTATAGGCGCTTGTCCAGTCGTTCAATATTACGTTATAATCAACAACAGCTTCGTCCGGCCTGTCAAGGTTAACCAGACTTTGCGCGCGTATAAACCTCGATTGCTTATCGTATATGGGCTTTGTCGGGAATTTATCAAAGTAGGCATTCACCGCCGATACTGTTCCCTGCCAGTCGCCCCTTAAATAAAGGTTATTGGTAGCGGTATACATAATGCTTTCCTGCTCGGCTGCAGTATAATTACCGATAGGGGTGGTAGCGGCATAAGCGATAAAGGTTTGGGCATCGCCTTTATCGGTATATATTTTTTCGATTTGCTTAAGCGCCTGTTTCGCTTCCTCGGTCGACGGGTAATCCTTTATCACTTGTTTAAATGATTCAACCGCGAAGTCGTCATTACCGGCATTATAATCTATCAGCCCTATGGTAAGCATGGCGCGTGGTATATAGCTGCTGCGCGGATATTTTTGTATCATAGCCTGCAGGTCGGCTTTTGCTGTAACGCCATCGTTCTTTAAAAAGTAGGTATAGGCTATTTCAAAGGCCGCATCATCGGCATAATCCGAGGTCGGGAACCTGTTTAAAACATTATTCATTGTACCTATCTTGGTATCTAACGATCCCCGCAAGCCCTGTATCATTCCCCGCTGAAACAGCGCATAATCTTCGCCATGGCTATGCTGCTCAATTATTTTATCATAGTACTCCAGGGCTTTTTCATAGCTTTTCAAAACAAAGTAACTGTCGCCAATACGGGTTATGGCATCGTTTATGGTATTTTGATCCTTTTCATCTCCATCCAAAAACTTCTCGAAATAAGAAGCCGATGTTTTATACTTCTCGCCCCAAAAGGCGGCGTAAGCCAGGCCATAATTGGCATAGTTATATACGGGGGTTTGCCTTGCTTCGGGCATTTGCAAAAAATTCTGGAAAGCTTCCACCGATTCGCCGTATTTGCGCACCTCGTACATGGCTTCGGCCATCCAATAAGTGGTTAATGCCTTGATCTTTGTATCAACGGGAACTTTTAACGAACGTAAAAATATGCCAATGGCATTTTCAAATGCGCGTTCATTATAAAACTCGAGCCCCCGGTAGTAGGTGACTTTTTGATAGGCGATCTTCGCGCTTATTGTTTTGTTTGGTATAGGTTCCAGTATATCAACAGCCTCTTTATAATTGCGCGAGTTCAGCAATTCTTCGCCCAGTAAAACCTTCATTTCGGTAGTGCTGCGCAGCGATGTCGGGTAGTTTTTTAAATACAGGCGGGTAGCATCAAGCGCCTGGCTATTAAAGTCAAGCTCGTAGGATAGTTTGGCATATTCATATAAGCCATCTTCCTGCAATTGGGGGTCGAATGTTAGTTTTGATGCCGCCAGGAAAGCATTGCGCGCGCTTTGTTTATTGTTCATTTCCAGGAACACTTCGCCCAGCGTATAACTGCCGTTTTGGGCATAAACATCATTTTGATCAACCAGTTTTTCCAGTTCGGAAGCGGCTTTGGCGTAATTACCTATTTTGTTATAGGCATAACCCATCTGGTAACTATCCTGGGTGCCCTGGGTTTTGCCCAGGTCGCGTTCCTCAAAGCGGCTATAGTACTTAACCGCATTGTCATAATCAGATTTGGCAAAATACGAAGCGCCTATTATTCGCAGCATTTCTGTTTCGTTTTGCTGATGGGTGCGGTTAATTATCGGTATCGCGTAGCTGATCACATCATCATACCGTTTATCTAAAAAATATACGGCGGCTATGTAGTACGGGTAGCTGTTCTCGTATTTCTTTGAATTTTTAAGCTTTTCAAAATTCACGAGCGCCAAATGATAATCCTGGTCCAGGTAAGCAATATAGGCGAAATAATAGGTGGCATCATCCATAAAAGGGGAGCGCCGGGTTTTTACCTCGCTGAATAATAACTGCGCGTTTTTATAGTCGTTTAAAGCGAAATAGGCGTATCCTTTACGAAATTTATACTCGGTATTTTCTATCCCGCTTAACTCGTTGTCGGTTATTTTATTGAACCATATCAGGGTCTCTTTATATTTCCCCTGCTTTGAATACGATTTACCGATCTGGAAATAAGCCAGTTTGGTTAACGGGTTTTCGGGATGGTCATTAATAAATTTCAGGAAAAGGCTTTCGGCATCGTCATTACCCAGTTCGAGCGCACAAAGTGCCGCGTAATATTGGGCATTTTCCTGCAACAGGGATAATTCCGACTCAAACTGTGGTTGGTTGCTTGTTTTTAATTTAGAAGCCATTACCAGCCGGTATTGGCCGACCGCTGCGGCATATTCACCTTTGTCCAACAGATCGTTGGCAGCGTGATAGGTGCGGTAAATATCAAATGAAGGGTTTTGCTGTGCGTATAAATTAAAAGTGAAAAAAACAAGCAGGAGAAACAGACTGTATTTGATCTTTATCATAACACGCGTACAAATGGTGGGTGCTAAATTAGCTAATCACAAAAAGGTAATCCACAATAGTAATTAACAAAGTGTGGAAAACACTTTTTAAACGCACGTATGAAAATGAATGGTATAGGTGTGGAAAACTTTTGGGGCTGGTCATTAGTCATTGGTCATTAGTCAGTCGTCATTGGTCGTTAGTCATTGGGGGGGTCAAATAAAGAATATAAAAAAAGTTCAAGCGACACCTAAACTAATGACTAATGACGACTGGCCAATGACCGACGATTAACAATTACGCCGCTAACTGTTTTTGTACACTATCCAGCAATACATCGATATCAAACGGTTTGGCAATAAAATCATCGGGATTGCCATTTTGTTTATGGGTTTCGGCATAATGTGTTGCCGAAATTAAAATAACCGGAATATCATTGGTTGATTTTTTTGCTTTAACTTCTTTGCACAATTCGCGCCCGTCCATATTGCCCAGCATAATATCCAATATGATCAGATCGGGGTGATGTGCTTTTATTCTCTCGAATAAAAAATGGCCGTCGGCCAGTGTTTCTACCTCGTACCCTGAATCTTCGAGTATGTATTGTAAAACCTCTAAAATATCTTTATCATCGTCTACAGCTAATATCCTTTGCATCGTTAATTTTTATTAAGCCTTTTATAAAAAAAGGTATAGGAGAATGTTATATTGACAACAATTCCTATACCATAAGTTAATTTGAGCGCTAAATATTAATAATAACTACATTTATAGGGGAAAGCTGCCCTGCGCTTTGATATTATTACTTTTATTACTGCTTGTTTTACAACACATTATTAGTAATTAATAGCCAAATAGTTGTTTCATATCGGGTTTTACCAGGTCACCATATTTTTTAAGGTCGGCGTCGCTAACGCGTTTATCCGATGCTACAATACAATAAGTGTAGGGTTTTCCCTTTAGTTCCGCATCATGAAAGCTTTTAATCGTAGAAAAATCTAACTTATCAAGGCTGGTAAAGGTGTTTTTTCGTTCATCGTAATTTAAGCCTTTACGTTGTGCTGCCAGGTAATTGAATAAAATATCTTCCTGAACAATGCGCTCAGTTTCCAGCGATTTGCGAATATTATCTTTAGCGTCAGTTACGCCTTTGTCAGATTCAGGCATCTCATCCAGCAGCTCGTTCATGGCTTTAATTGATTCGTTAAACTTATCAGCCTGGGTACCTACATAACCTATAAAATAATCACGGTCATCTTTTTTAGCGGGCTCCTCGTAATAAGCGTAGGTTGAGTAGGCAAGCGCCTTTGATTCGCGGATCTGTTGAAAAACCACGGTACTCATCCCCCCGCCAAAATAGTTGTTAAATAATTCAACTTTCGGGGTTTGCGCCGGATCGTAAGCCGCTTCATTACGCACCCAATAAATTTCGGCTTGTACCTGGTCATAATTGGCAAATAATACATGGTTGCTGTCGAATGTTATTTTAGTAAACTGTTTTTGCGGCGGATAAGCAGTAAACACCGCCGGGGTTTTATGCAGTTTTGATAAAGATAATGCAGCTTCCGCAGCAGTTTGGGGGCCATAATATAATAGGGTGTGCTTGTAACTATTTAGCTCATGCAATATCTTCACCAGGTCATCAGCTTTTATGGCGTCTAACTCTGCATCGGTTAATACATTGTTAAACGGATTAGATGGACCGTATTCGGCATAACTAACCAAACCCTGAACTATAGCAGTTTTATTTAGCTTGGCGTTTTCCCTTGCCCTTTTCAGGCGGGCCTTTAAGCCTGCTAATGCAGCCTCATCAGGCTTGCAATTAGCCAGCAGGTCTTCATATAGCTTTACTGTCGCGCCAAAGTTTTCCTGCAAACCATTAAAGCTTACGGTTGTAATTTCAGTACCGGCAGCTATACTAAATGACGAGGCCAATTTATAAAACGCCTTGCTGAAATCTTCGGCAGTTTTTGTTTTTGTACCCAAAAATTGTATGTACTGGGCGGCAATTGGTAATAACTTATTGTTCCAGCTACCCATATCATAACGGTAGTATAGCTTGAAAATACTGTTATCCTTATTTTGAACGGCCAATACATCAGCATGGCCCGCCCTTGCTCGTTGTATATCTTTTTGATAATCAAGCCAAACCGGTTTAACAGCATTTGATGGCATGGCATTAATTTGCTGCAGGAACGGCGATTGGGCAGTGGCATTAACTTCAACCGGGGTAATAGGCGGTTTTTCAACTTTTATAATATTCTTATCTTCTCCCTGGTGTTTATAGGTAATTACATAATCGTTATCATTCAGGTATTTATTTGCAAAAGCTACAATTTCTGCCTTGGTGATCTTTGAAAGTTCACTAACTGTAGCTACATCTGTGCGCCAGTCGACCCCGGTAGTAAAATCATTCATCAGGTTATTTGCCCTTGACAAGTAGCTTTCGTTTTGCTCAATAATGCTTTTTTTCTGATTATTTACTATGGAGGTGATCAAGTCGTCAGAAAACTCACCCTTTCTTAATTTGCTTATTTCGCCGAGCATCAGGTCCCGCACCTCATCCAGCGATTGTCCTTTTATCGGGGTTCCGTTTAGTTGCAGAACACTGTAGTCTTTTAAGGTATAATCAACGGCGCGGGCGCTTAACATTTTTTGTTTTTTGGTGAGGTCAAGGTCAAACAAACCGGCCTTGCCATTGGTGAGCATAGACCCCATAAGGTCGAGCAACCGAGCGTCGCGGGTACTAGCGCCGGGGAAACGGAAAGCTATGGTTAAGTTCTCGGGTGTTGGACCATAAACATCGCGTTTAATTGGGGTGGTAATAGGCTTTTCAGGTTCAAAAGTATAAGGCGGAACAGGTTTTGGCTGCATATAGCTAAAATGAGCGGCTACTTTTTTTATCATTACGTCGGGGTTAAAATCTCCCGAAAGAACAACACCCATGTTATTGGGTACATAGTAGGTATAATAGTATTTGCGTATTGCTTTTAACGAAGGGTTTTTCAAATGTTCAATAGTACCAATGGTAGTATGCCTGCCATAGTTATTATTTTGGAACAAAGCTCCAAATGTTGCTTCGAAAACCTTGCTGCCATCGTTATCCAGCCCGCGGTTTTTTTCTTCGTAAACAGCTTCCAGTTCGGTATGGAAAATGCGCAGTACAGGGTTACGGAAACGTTCGGCCTGCATGGTTAAAAATTTATCAACCGAAGTGCTCGGAATATCTTCGGTATACACGGTTTCTTCAAACGAAGTAAAAGCGTTGCTGTTTTGCCCGCCCATAGATGCCATCATTTTATCGTATTCGTTCGCGATGGAAATTTTTGCTGCCTGGCCCGATACTTTATCAATTTCTTTGTATATCTCTTTGCGTTGGGCTTCATCTTTGGTTGAGTTATATTGCTCATACAGGGCATCTATCTGGTCGAGGTATGGTTTTTCCTTTGTCCAGTCGGTAGTGCCGTATTTGTCGGTCCCTTTAAACATCATGTGTTCAAGGTAATGCGCCAGCCCCGTATGGTCGTCCGGATCGGTTTTGCTGCCCGCCTTAACCGCGATGTATGCCTGTATGCGCGGTTGTTTGGCGGTAGGGCTTAATATAACCGTTAACCCGTTCTTTAAGGTGTAAAAACGCGAATGGGTAGGGTCGCCCGTTACATATTTATAGGTATATCCCCCCGATGTAGCCTGTTTCCAGGCAATCGTGGTTTGCGCTTCCAGGCTGGTTACAGCGCTTATCAATATAAAGCCGAGAATAAATAATTTTTGTTTCATGTTATTTGTTTAAAAAATAAAAGTATTCAAAAATTTCAACTAAAAAAAGAGGTGTCGCCTAAAAGTGAAACGACAGATTTAAATGAATAAGACGCAGGGTTTTATTAGAAGTTACGTATGATTTTGAAGAAACCTTTAAACCTTTGCAAACACTTTCGCTCTAACAGGCATTATTAAACAAAAACTAATACTATCATGAAAAAAATTCTCTTTTTAGCAATAGGCTTGCTGGTAGCGGGTTCGGTAAGCGCACAGCGCCGTTTTTATCATTCGCCAAGAAATACGATGAGTAACGATTACAGCAACTTTTACCAGCCTACTATAGGCTTTGAAATTGGTGCAAATATTTCAAACTCAGTAAGTAATTCCAGTTCAAACTATACTACAGGCAGCTTGGCGGGGCTTAATGCGGGCATTACTTTTAATCTGCCTATTATTTATCCGTTATCATTTGCCCCCGAAGTATTGTATTCAGAAAAAGGGTATACTGCCGCCACACAGGACGGAAACTATACTCAGCGTACTAATTTTATCGACGTACCCTTACTGGCCAAGTTTAAATTGGGGCCGGTAGCTAATTTTTATATAGGGCCGCAATTATCCTATTTAATTTCAACAACAAATACCTACGACAATGGCTTCACCGTAACGTCCGAACAGTACTATGCTAACAATAACGGGCATAAATCATTTTTAGATGGTGTTGTTGGGGTGAGTTTTGATTTTAACCGGTCAGTTGACCTGCATGCAAGATACACCATTGACCTGCAGCAAACAGATAATTACGGGAGCACTTATGTGCCCAATTACAGTAACCAGGTTTGGCAAATTGGTTTAGGGTTTAAATTCTGATAGGTAAATAGCTGCAATTAAAAAGACCCGGTGATTTTCCGGGTCTTTTTAATATACATCATCATGTGTGCCGATATCCAATAGCACAATATTTTCTATACTAAGATTAGTGATATCTTTTTCAATAGTAAAGATTATCCTGCAATCATACCCGCAAGAACAAGCCATGTATGCTGCCAGTTTACCACTTAATTTATGGGTTCGTAATGCAGGATCATAAGCGTCTTCCTGCAACTTAAATAATGCTTTACTAATAGAAGTTTTTAATGTGTGATTTTTGCCGGTAAATTTTTGGTATGATTTTTCAAAACCCTTTGTCAATACCAGTTTTCGCTCTACGGGCATGGATTATTAAAGCGTATCTAATTTTTCAATCACCTCGCTGGCAGTTTGAGGATGCAATTTACCTGAGCGATATTCCTTCAGGCTTTGTTTAGCAGTTTTAGCTATTTCATTTCGACGCGCTTCTATTTGCCTCTTTTGTAATATCTCCAACAGCATCTCCCTGGAATTGAAATCCAATTGCATAATTTCCTCTAAAGTTGAATCTATCGTAACCATATATTAGCTATTAATATACAAAAATACACAATTCATAACATAAAGAAAAAGCCTTCCTCTTTTATTCAGACGAAGGTTTTTTATGTGATATTTCAGCTCAATAATCAGAACTTCCTTTGTTGTTGCCCCTGTCGCGATAGCTTCCGCCACCGCCACCGCCACCGCCGTTGCCCCTGTCGCGATAGTTTCCGCCGCCGCCGCCTTTATCCTTATTATACCCGCCACCGCCGCCACTATTTCCTCCGCGATAGCCACCACCACCGCCGCCACTACGGTATCCGCCGCCACCACCGCCGCCATAGCCGCCGGTTCTTTCGGTTTTTTCTTTAGCCTGGCTTACCGCAATAGCTTTGTCAAGAATTTGTTTTTCATCCAGGTTAGTGATCGCGTTTTGAGCTTCGTCATCATTTGGCATTTCAACAAAAGCATAACATTTGCTTCTGCCTGTTTCGCGGTCCATAATCAGGTTAACAGAGCTAACTTCGCCATAGGTGGCAAATAGTTCTGTAATGTCAGCTTCCTGGTATTGGTAAGGCAGCTTGGCGATAAAAATTTTCATTTAGTTTAGTTAGTTTTAGTTAGTTAAGTTAAAACAATAGTAAGCATTATAATTAAAAAAAGAAGCTGCAGTAAAATAATTTAAATCTTTTTAAAAATTGCCTCAAAAACTGATAACAGAGCTATGTTTTTATTGTTTTAAAAAAAAAGAAAAGGATCAGGAAATAAGATTATTAACTTTTTCAACCAGTTCTGTCAAATCAAAAGGCTTGCTGATAATGGCATCGCAGCCATAGCCATAAAGTTCATCGTGATTGTTTATATATGCTGAGAATATAATAACCGGAACATTCTTAAATTGGGGATGAGATTTTATTTGCCTGCAAAGTTCGCCGCCGTTTGCACCTGCAACACGGTAATCCAATATTACAAGGTCGGGGGTAAACTCTTTAACTAAGGGCATAACATCCCTGCCGTCAGATGTGCTTTTTACATCAAACTGTTCATAAGTAAGTGTTTCATGAACAACATCCAATATGTCTTTATTGTCATCTAATACTAAAATACGTTTTGACATTTAGGGGGATTAAATATTCCGAAAACTTATTAAAAAATGTTTATTGGATATGCTTTTATATAACAGAACGAGATGATCAGAAAATATTTTTCGAAATTGTTATTAAAACAAAACTAACTTATTTTTTTCGTATTTATTACATTTTGCAGGTAATTTCTGTGTTTAAATAGTGTAACAAAGCTGCTTGCCGTCTGGTGCAAGAAAAGTAGTTGAGCCTGCAGCATACTTATTGTGCATTAAAAAGCTTCCCCCAGGTTTACCATGAGCGCCGAATAATCTTTGCTGAACCCATAATCGATACAAATGTTGGAGCCTGACTTTTTGTTGTATTTAATACGCAACCCGGCCCCGCCTGCAGGGGTCCAGTATTGAAACCGTTTTACACCTTCCTGTGAGGCTGAGTTCATATTTGCGAACACAACAAACCCGAACAAACCGTTTTGGGTAATATCACGGCGGTATTCGCTTTCCAGATAAAACAGGTTTTCGCCGCGGTAGCGGTTTTGATCGATGCCCCGGCCCGAACGCTGGTAAGGGTCCATACCGATAGACGGCAGGTTAAGATAGGGCATTCCGGGCGTAAGGGCTGTCCAATAATATGTCCAGAAAGCCAGCATATTTTTAGGTTCAGAATGGGTGAGCTGTACGTATTTGCGCACGTCGACGTATAAAGATTGCCAGTTGTCGTTACTTCCTAAACCCACCATGCTATACCTGTAAACTAAATTTGCATACCAACCAGGCATTGGATTGATGAGGTTATTACGGGTATCATACAATAAATTTACGCTGGGGCCAGATGAAAATGAATTTTCCCCGGCTTGTGTACCGTATTTATAATTGGTAAACTGGCTGAAGGTTTTGCCGGTACCATTATCGCCATCAATACCAAAATAGTAATCAAGATTATAACCAATTCCGGCAAAAAAACTGGATGTTATATGCTTAAGCGCGCTTTGGTAAAACCGCAAATACCGGTAATCAACCAAAAATTTATCATTCGATGGCTGCCCGCCACCGAGCCCCCATGTATACTGTGGATATACGAGTAAGCGGGTATCACCCTGTATATTGTACTCGTTATTGCTTAACCAAATGCTTGAATGTATAGGCAGGCCAAAGCGTCCCTTCATATTGAAATAAGGGGCAAAATCAATAGATGAGAGGTAAGTAGTATGCTGATCGCCCAAATAAAAACCGGCTGAGGTTGATGTTACCAGTGTTCTCCCGTTTGCCGCGCCTGTAGACGAAATGGGTAATAACGAAAAGTAAAATTTCTTACGTTCATTATCAGATACCGGGCGCGATTTGAATTTAAAAACAGACCGGGCGATATCTATCAGGTCGGTTTTGTTAATGGTATCTTTAATAGGGACATGATTTACCGTAATGCTATCGGTTTGGGCCATCAGCAGGGCAGGTAATAAACAAAAAAGAAGAACGGCAAGTAAAATTTTTACCATTAACCGGGTAATGTAAATATGCACAGGTGTTGTTTCAATATAACGGGAAAGAATAAGCCCGAAGCATTACTACCACAGGCTTATATAAATATAAAAGGTATTATTATTTGCGCTGATAAACGTAGGCGTTTGGATAATGGTGATGTTTACGATAATAAGCATTTCTGTAGGCTATGCGTCGTTCCTTTTCTTCATGCCTGCGGTGTTCATTGCCAATAACATAGCCGCCTCCTGCACCTACCGCGCCGCCTATTAAAGCGCCGCCTGCACCATGGCCAATAATGCCGCCCACAACCGCGCCGCCAACACCACCAATTATGGCATCCTTAGCTTGCGGGCTCATTTTTTTATGCTCCTGTGCCCGGCTAAAATTTGCTGTTGAAAGCAAGATCGCGGTTACTATCCCGGTATAAACGATTAACTTTTTCATGATATGTACCTGATAAAATATTCTTCAATAACTAATAAATCAAATAATACGCCAAAAATTTAAAAGGGGATATTAAAAGAGCTGATAAACAGAAAATAACAGGAAACGGGTAATTTTAGTGATTAATAAATGGTGTATGCTTTTGTGGCCGTTATTCAAATAATTACTAAAAAATTACCCGCCTTATAACTGTGCTTAATATTGAAAAGCGATCTTTGCCGAAAACCGGGATAGGATAGCCCTTTAATCTGCATGACTAAACAGCGTTACTTTCTTACTGTTATGATACTGGGCTCACTTACAGCATTGGGCCCTTTTTCGATAGATATGTACCTGCCGGGATTTACCGCCATTGCAAAATCGTTCCATACCACAACGGCGCAGGTTTCGCTTTCCTTATCGAGTTTTTTTACAGGGCTTGCCGTAGGCCAGTTATTGTATGGGCCACTACTTGACAGGTTCGGACGGAAAAAGCCCTTATATGTTGGCCTTGTATTGTATATCGTTGCTTCGGCAGGATGTTTTTTTTCAACCGGTATCGAAACGTTGATATTGCTGCGGTTTGTACAGGCTATTGGCAGCTGCGCGGCGGGCGTGGCATCGATGGCTATGGTTCGTGATATTTTTCCGCTGAAGGATAACGCCAAAATATTTGCCTTGCTGATTTTAATTTTGGGCGCGTCGCCAATGATAGCGCCCACAGTTGGCGGCTATGTTACCACGGTTTTTGGCTGGCAT